>NZ_JACVTX010000060.1:0-1080 GCF_016624745.1 Erwinia sp. S43
TCCCGAAAGACGGCTGTCAGTTGCAAGCATTTGAGAGACTCGAACATACCGTGCTTCATTCTTATTACGGAGAATGAAAACAGTATGTCGTTTCAATTTTTCAGCTTGTTCCGGATTGTTAAAGAGCATAATACTTCGCAGCATACTGTTGCCAGTACACTCTGAAGTATTGAAAAAACAGACATATATGGTGGAGCTAAGCGGGATCGAACCGCTGACCTCCTGCGTGCAAGGCAGGCGCTCTCCCAGCTGAGCTATAGCCCCATACAGTCGTGCAGTAAACCTTTCCAGTACCAACTCCGGAGAGTTATTCGCCCCTTTCCTTTAAGAAAGGAGAAAATGTAATTTGTGCTCAGGCAAGGCAAGTAGGAGGTAAGTTTAGTTAACTAAACGACCAAGTACTTAACGCCGCATGAGTGCAAATTTGGTAGGCCTGAGTGGACTTGAACCACCGACCTCACCCTTATCAGGGGTGCGCTCTAACCACCTGAGCTACAAGCCTGTAGAGGTTTTTTCTGCTCGTTACTTTTCTATCAGACAATCTGTGTGAGCACTACGAAGGAAAGTATCTTCAGGTAAGGAGGTGATCCAACCGCAGGTTCCCCTACGGTTACCTTGTTACGACTTCACCCCAGTCATGAATCACAAAGTGGTAAGCGCCCTCCCGAAGGTTAAGCTACCTACTTCTTTTGCAACCCACTCCCATGGTGTGACGGGCGGTGTGTACAAGGCCCGGGAACGTATTCACCGTAGCATTCTGATCTACGATTACTAGCGATTCCGACTTCACGGAGTCGAGTTGCAGACTCCGATCCGGACTACGACGCACTTTATGAGGTCCGCTTGCTCTCGCGAGGTCGCTTCTCTTTGTATGCGCCATTGTAGCACGTGTGTAGCCCTGGCCGTAAGGGCCATGATGACTTGACGTCATCCCCACCTTCCTCCGGTTTATCACCGGCAGTCTCCTTTGAGTTCCCGACCGAATCGCTGGCAACAAAGGATAAGGGTTGCGCTCGTTGCGGGACTTAACCCAACATTTCACAACACGAGCTGACGACAGCCATGCAGCACCTGTCTCAC
>NZ_JACVTX010000061.1:0-1052 GCF_016624745.1 Erwinia sp. S43
TCAGGGAGAACTCATCTCGAGGCAAGTTTCGCGCTTAGATGCTTTCAGCGCTTATCTTTTCCGCACTTAGCTACCGGGCAATGCCATTGGCATGACAACCCGAACACCAGTGGTGCGTTCACTCCGGTCCTCTCGTACTAGGAGCAACCCCTCTCAATTCTCCAGCGCCCACGGCAGATAGGGACCGAACTGTCTCACGACGTTCTAAACCCAGCTCGCGTACCACTTTAAACGGCGAACAGCCGTACCCTTGGGACCTACTTCAGCCCCAGGATGTGATGAGCCGACATCGAGGTGCCAAACACCGCCGTCGATATGAACTCTTGGGCGGTATCAGCCTGTTATCCCCGGAGTACCTTTTATCCGTTGAGCGATGGCCCTTCCATTCAGAACCACCGGATCACTATGACCTGCTTTCGCACCTGCTCGAGCCGTCACTCTCGCAGTCAAGCTGGCTTATGCCATTGCACTAACCTCCTGATGTCCGACCAGGATTAGCCAACCTTCGTGCTCCTCCGTTACTCTTTGGGAGGAGACCGCCCCAGTCAAACTACCCACCAGACACTGTCCCCACGCCGGATCACGGCGCCAGGTTAGAACATCAAACGTTAAAGGGTGGTATTTCAAGGATGGCTCCACGCAGACTGGCGTCCACGCTTCAAAGCCTCCCACCTATCCTACACATCAAGGCTCAATGTTCAGTGTCAAGCTGTAGTAAAGGTTCACGGGGTCTTTCCGTCTTGCCGCGGGTACACTGCATCTTCACAGCGAGTTCAATTTCACTGAGTCTCGGGTGGAGACAGCCTGGCCATCATTACGCCATTCGTGCAGGTCGGAACTTACCCGACAAGGAATTTCGCTACCTTAGGACCGTTATAGTTACGGCCGCCGTTTACCGGGGCTTCGATCAAGAGCTTCTCCTTGCGGATAACCCCATCAATTAACCTTCCGGCACCGGGCAGGCGTCACACCGTATACGTCCACTTTCGTGTTTGCACAGTGCTGTGTTTTTAATAAACAGTTGCAGCCAGCTGGTATCTTCGACTGCCTTC
>NZ_JACVTX010000062.1:0-886 GCF_016624745.1 Erwinia sp. S43
TCACGACGCCAGCCCGACTGCTTCAGCAGGTCGTCCAGACCGGCGAGGTTACCGGTGATACGCACCGGCAGCGCCGAGCGCTGCATGCCTGTCTCATCAAATCCGTTATCCAGGGCAGCCTTGTTGATGTACATACCCGACACGGAAGGATTCAGGCGTATTCTGTAACGTCCGCTCCATTCTGAGGCTGACAGAACCCTGTACACCCATCCTGTCAGCTTCACCGCCTGCAGGGCATGCTGCAGGCGGAACAGGTCATTCTGCTCTTTCAGGTTGCCGCTGCCGGCGCGCCACAGATAGTTCAGCTTGCCCGGCAGGTCGGCATGTACACCCTTGTTCCTTCCCGTTTTGAGCAACCAGCGGATATCCTCTGCGAATTCACGGTGAAATCGCCGCTGTTTTTCGGCCAGCGCAAGCCAGCGTACCAGGAAGAGGTTTTCCTGCGCCGGTGAACTGACCTGCCCGTCATTACGGGCGTTCTGAAGTGCCACAAGTCCGCACCAGGCAAGGTGGCTGACGTTGAGGTTTCTGTTATCCAGTTGTTCGTCCTTTCAGTTATCCGGAGAGCCTGGCAGCGATTGTAAACAGGAACCGGGCAGATGAACACCCTGATAGCTGAAGGGTGGCGAGCAGTGCGCAGCCACTCAGTGAATGCCGCGCCAGCGGCATGGAGGCGCCATAAACCGTTGAGGACAACACTGGTGCCACCCGGCGCCGTCAGCCCGCCGGAGGCGGTTGCAGGCCCGAATATACCGCAATCCGGCCCCTTCCCTGCCAGACCCGACCGGCCCTGCAGCGACTCCGTGATTATTTACCCCTGAACTGCGGTGATTTGGCGGTGAGCTTCAGCTCGCCGGGAAATCTTTTCCGCAGTGTTAGCGGGCGC
>NZ_JACVTX010000063.1:0-833 GCF_016624745.1 Erwinia sp. S43
GCGGCTTTGTTGAATAAATCAGATTCAGGGCGAGCGTCTCTGCAGCGGGTTGGGTTTTCAGGCGATACGCACACTTTCTGGCATACCTGACTTCGTCATTTTGTTCAGAGCACGTACCATGGCCAGAGCCTCCGCAACCTGTCCATCATAATCCCGCAGCGTCAGTGAACCGCCGAACAGCTGTTTTACCCTGTACATCGCCGTTTCCGCTATCGAACGACGGTTGTAATCTGTTGTCCATTTCCACCGCGTATTACTCCCGGTCAGCCGCTGGTTCGCAACAGCACGGTTACGGTCTGCGTACTCTCCGGACCAGTAGCCAGCGCCTTTTCGCGGCGGGATGAGTGCACAGATTTTCTTCCGGCGCAGTTCATCGTGACATAACCGCGTATCATAAGCGCCATCCGCTGCGGCTGACCTGATTTTTCGATGAGTCCCCGGGGAAGGCCTCTGAGTCTGTCACATTGTTCAGCGACAGGTCCGCACAGATGATTTCATGTGTTTTGCTGTCAACGGCCAGATGCAGCTTACGCCAGATACGACGGCGTTCTTTGCCGTGTTTTTTGACTTTCCATTCGCCTTCACCAAAGATCTTCAGCCCGGTGGAATCAATCACCGGATGCGCGATTTCGCCCCGGGTGGGCGTCTTGAAACTGACATTAACCGACTTTGCCCGCCTGCTGACGCTGGTGTAATCCGGGCAGCGCAACGGAACATCCATCAGGGCAAAAATGGAATCAATGAAGCCCTAAGCGGCCCGAAGGGGCAGCCGGAATACGCGTTTAATCACCAGGACAGTGGTGATGGCAAGGTCAGAATAGCGCTGAGGCCTT
>NZ_JACVTX010000064.1:0-625 GCF_016624745.1 Erwinia sp. S43
AATGTTGCCGTCAGCATCACGAACGGTGATGGAGGCACCCGGTTCGCCGGTCCCCGTAATGCTCAGGCCATCTTCCGCTACGTTCAAATCGTCAACCTGTGCCGGAGGCGTGGTATCGCCCGCGTCAACGGTGGCCGGATCGGACGGGTTGCCCGCTTCATCGGTTTGAATAACGGAGAGGGTTTCACCGTTGGTCTGTGCCGGGTTCAGGTTCACGACAAAGTTGCCGTCTTCGCCCACAACCGCACCAGGGAGGCTGATAATGTTGCCGTCAGCATCACGAACGGTGATGGAGGCACCCGGTTCGCCGGTACCGATAATAGTCAGACCGTCATTGGATACGATCAGATCGTCAACCTGCGCCGGAGGCGTGGTGTCGCCCGCGTCAACGGTGGCCGGATCGGACGGGTTGCCCGCTTCGTCGGTCTGGGTAACGGAGAGGGTTTCGCCGTTGGTCTGAGGGGTGCTCAGCGTTACGGTGAAGTTACCGTCTTCGCCCACCACGGCACCCGGGAGGCTGATGACGTTGCCGTCAGCATCACGAACGGTGATGGAAGCACCCGGTTCGCCGGTCCCCGTAATGCTCAGTCCGTCTTCTGCCACTTCCAGATCGTCAACCTGTGCC
>NZ_JACVTX010000065.1:0-594 GCF_016624745.1 Erwinia sp. S43
CGGGTGAATCCTGGCTTCCTCGCTCCGTTCAGCGCTGCGGATTGCCCGATCAGGGGAGCAACCAGTCTGCTTTTGGCTTGAGTGTTGTCTGAAAGACAGACCTGGCTTCCTCGCTTCGTTCAGCGCTGCGGATTGCCCGCTCGGGGGAGCAACCAGTCTGCTTTTGGCTTGGGTGTTGTCTGAAAGACAGATCTGATTTCTTCGCTCCTTTCAGTGCTGCGTATTACCTGACCGGGGGAGCAGCCAGTGTGCTTTTGACTTAAGTGCTGCCTGTGGGAAGTCCGTGTTGTCGTTTTTTAAACCTGGCAGCGGATGTTTCAAACGCTGGAGCTGGTGGTTTGCATTTGTGGGTGTTTTTATCGGAGTTATATTCAAATTGAATGTTTTTTTCCCGAATTTCGTGCAATTTTGGGTGGTTAGTGATTTCTGGACGATTTACAGAAACTCAATGCTTGCTCTAACTGGCGGCTTTTAACAGCCCGCACAATGCAAGAAAGAGGGGGGGCCTTGGTGGCTGGCGGGTAATCCGCAGCGCCGAGGAGCAGGCATTACGCCAGGAGAAGGCAGCAGGGACGCTGCCATCAGGCCGGGTTT
>NZ_JACVTX010000066.1:0-593 GCF_016624745.1 Erwinia sp. S43
GTTACCCGACCCAATATGCGCTTTGTCCAGGTTAAAACCGTTGATCAGCAGGCTGTTATCGCCCTTCATACGGAGCGGGATATCATCATCAGGGAACGGGTCGCCTGTACGAACAACCTGAGGGCCATGCTGGCTGAATTTGGTTTTGTGATGGCCACGGGCAGAACATCGCTGAATCAGGGCGTTCCGGAAATTCTTGAAGACGCAGAGAATGAGCTGTCTCCGTTCGTACGTGCCAGCGCATCACGGCAGATGGCGCATATTGATGCGCTGGAAGACCAGCTGGTGCTAATCGAACAGCAGCTGAAGTCGTGGGCTGAAACACAGGAAGCCTGTAAACGAGTGACAAAAGTACCCGGCGTTGGGCTGCTGACGGCAACGTATGTGGTCGCATCAGTAGGTGACGGAAAGCAGTTCAGCAGTGCAAAACAGTTCTCAGCCTGGATGGGGTTAACGCCGCGTGAACACTCGAGCGGCGGCAAACAGCGGCTGGGAGGCATAAGTAAACGGGGAGATGGCTACTTCCGTTACCTTCTGGTTCATGGTGCCCGGGCGGTTGCCTCGGTAATTGAACGACACAAAGAAGAGATGGT
>NZ_JACVTX010000067.1:0-571 GCF_016624745.1 Erwinia sp. S43
TGCTGACGCCGATGCTGATGCTGATGCTGATGCCGATGCGGATGCGGACGCCGATGCCGATGCCGATGCGGATGCCGATGCTGACGCGGATGCGGATGCCGATGCGGATGCTGATGCGGACGCCGATGCCGACGCTGATGCGGATGCCGATGCGGATGCAGACGCCGATGCGGATGCCGATGCTGATGCGGATGCCGACGTTGATGCACCTGATGCACCGGAAGGTCTCATCGTTAATGCAGGCGGCCTGACCATCACCGGTACGGGTGAACCTGGCGCATCTGTTACCGTCTATGACGCTAACAACAATGTGATCAGCGTTCCGGGCACCGTGGTTGACGAAGACGGCAACTTCACCGTGACTCTGACTACACCTCAGACTAATGGCGAAACTCTGAACGTTACCCTGACTGATGCAGCAGGTAACGAGTCACAGCCTGGCACCGTTGAAGCAGACGACACCACACCTCCGGCTCAGGTTGACGAGCTGAACGTGGCGGAAGACGGTCTGAGCATTACGGGTACCGGCGAACCGGGTGCCTCCATCACCGTTCGTGATGCTGATGGCAAC
>NZ_JACVTX010000068.1:0-538 GCF_016624745.1 Erwinia sp. S43
CGGCATCTGCTTCGGCTTCTGCTTCGGCATCGGCTTCGGCTTCGGCATCGGCATCCGCATCGGCATCCGCATCGGCATCCGCATCGGCATCCGCATCGGCGTCCGCATCGGCATCCGCATCCGCGTCGGCATCCGCATCCGCATCGGCATCCGCATCGGCATCCGCGTCGGCGTCAGCATCCGAGTCATCAACGATCGGAGCATCTACGCTGGTTGGATCGGAGATATTGCCTGCTGCATCTTTGAGGGTAACTTTAAGAGTTTCGCCATCCACTTGAGCTGGATGAAGTTCAACTTCAAAATAGCCATTGTCTCCGACGGTAGCTGTCCCAATTGCGTTGCCGTCTGGATCATAAACGGTGACAGTAGTGCCCGGTTCGCCATAGCCCCAGAGGTAAGCACCATCATCTCCAACTTCTACGTCAGTTGGTGCGGTTGGCGCGGTGGTGTCATCCGCGTTCACCTGAGCGGCGGTGGACTCGTTGCCGGCCGCATCTTTCAGGGTGACGTCGAGGGTTTCACCGTTGGTCTGAGGTGG
>NZ_JACVTX010000006.1:0-243774 GCF_016624745.1 Erwinia sp. S43
GGCGAAGAAAGCCCGCCAGAAGGCTTATTGCGAAGGTTTGCGGAGGGGTTCGGCGTGTGGGACACCTTAATGAAAAGCCCTATCAGTGGGCAATTCATCACCAATATCCTCGATGCACTTCCGTTCGGCGTGTCATGGGCGACGCTGCCAGGCGCTCATATCCAGTACAGCAACAGGGCATTCGACGAGCTGTTCGGTTATCCGTCCGGCCATTTCCAGACTGCAGAGCAGCTAATTGAGGAAACCTACATCCACGAGAAACAACGCGTTTTGTTGGAGCAGCACTGGCAAGGTTTCGAACTTGTTTCGAATACCACAGACATCATCCTTGTGCCGGAAGTCGAAATAGATATTTTGGGCGGGGATGGGCAGATTCACTCTGTCCAGCATTTTGGTTTGATCATCCCCGAGCAGAAAATCGGCATCGCCTTCTACAAAGATGTCTCTCATACCAAGCGTTACAATAAAACGCTCAAGGAGTATGCGTTTCTCGATCCATTGACGGGGGTGGGCAACCGCCGGGCGCTGCAGGAGCGCTGGCGTGACGTGCAGACCCTGAACCCGTCGTTGCCACTGGCACTGCTGATGATAGACCTGGATGGCTTCAAGCCTGTCAATGACACTTATGGCCATCAGGTTGGGGACGCGGTGTTGTGCGTGATCGCCAGCCGCCTGAAGGAAGTCATTCGGAAGTCAGATGCGGTCTACAGGTTGGGCGGCGATGAGTTTTGCCTGCTGCTGGAGGTGCATGATGAGAACCCCGATGTTATATACGATATTTGCCAGCGCATCATCGAAACAATCAAACAGCAAATCATCGTCGAAGGTCATTCGATATACGTCTCTGCCAGCGTGGGTGGCTGTTTCTATCCGGACCAAGCCGTGAGCAAACAGGAGTTATTGCGGCGTGCGGACATCGCGTTATATCAAGCCAAAAGAGCAGGCAGAGGAATTTGGAAGTGGTGGGACATGTCTATCAAGACCGGCTCAACTCATCTTCCAGGCGGAACGAGAGAGCATCGTCGTTGCGCCGGGGAAAATCAAATCGGCAGATGAGTGGGAAGCAGGCGATGTATTAGCTGACGTAGCAAGAGGCTCGGAAAAAATCTCGCCGCCCAGGATATCAGTGAACACGGGCGGCGGCACTCATCCGATTGGCATGCAACACGATCGTAGACCATAGTTCCTGGTCAGCGAATCAGCTTACGACCATCTGATTGAGCATGCGTGCTCGTCTGATCAGGCGTTCTGCGGGCAAGGAAGGTGCGATCTGTGTGCGAAGCAGATAGATATTGAGTTCTTTCGGTGGGCCAGCTAATGGACGCATAACGATGCCCAGACTACGTGCGGCGTAAATGCGTTGTTTCCCCGCAAAACCAATCCCATAACCCGCTGCAACCAGAACGGCCATCAATTCAAATGATTTCACGTAATCAACAACGTTAATCGCTGAATTCGCCAAATCCAACAGATCCATGACCTGTTGGCCGAGGGGGTCACAGTGTTCTGTCGACCAAAGGATCACCGGGTATTCCATGACCTTCTGCAACGGAATTTCTGCGAACTCCAGTAGCGGCGAACGAACAGGAAGCGCTACGGCGATCTGGTCGCGCCATAGAACCTCTGCATGCAGCGTTGCCCTCGCAGCCGGACCGATAGCAAACGCCAGGTCGTAGCGGCCATCTTCCAGGCCTTGAGCTTGGTCAAAAAAGGACGTCTCGGTCAGATGGATCTCTGTACCAGGCTCTTCGGCGCGTTGCTTTGCCAACAGATCTGCAAATGGTGCGCTGAACGCCCCGAAGGACACGGCAATCCTCAACGAAGCAGGGGCGTGTTGGCAGATCATGGCTGGTTCTCCCGGCAAGAAAAACACGATGTGACAGTGTTCAATCATAGCAGCCCGCGTTTAATTAAGCGTGGTTTAATTTGTGGCCATACTTCACGCTTTTGTAGATGCAAAAGCGTGAAATAAGGCGAGGCCGGCCAACAGGCAGTAAAAGTTATGAAGCGGAGCCAGCCAAGGCATTTGGCATGGCGGTTAAGGCGTTGAGAATGGAACGCGGGACGGCACAGGAAGCTTTGGGAAATTTAGCCGGTATCGAACGGGCGCACATGGGAAGGATCGAGCGGGGTGAGCACATGCCAACCTTGGCACTGATACTACGGATTGCGAATGCCCTGGAGTGCAGTGCGGCTCTTCTTATCGCAGAGACAGAGAGCAGCCTGGAGCTTGTCCGGGCAGGTATCCTGGCAGACGGAAACAATTCCAGCGCATCTGAATAGAGCGTCTTCAGGCGCCCAAAAGAAGGTTGGGAGTGAGTTACCCATACATTCAACGCCAGGAATGGCTCTGCGTATCTAGCTTAGGTTTTCCATGCTGACGCAGGCACTTTGCCCCACAATTTCCCATGGCTAATTTGTATTAGATCATACTGGACCTGACAGTTTTATAGAACAACGCGCAATCAAATCGGACAGTCTGACTTAAGCGAGAATCGGACATACATCTGCTGCTATAATATTGGCTTCCATTCTTTTTTGAGAAGGGCGTAGACAAAGGTATCGTCGTATTTTTTTTCACCTTTTTCCGTCATGAAAGAGACAAACTCTTTAAAGCAGCCTTCCTGACGCATATGAAGGCGGGCACAAAGCTTCTGAGAACTCAGGTTGTAATCTTCAACGTAGGCATAAATGCGTCTGGCTTGTTTTTCCGAAAACAAATATTGAAACAGGGCCGCGACGGATTCTGTAGCATAACCCTGACCTCCGTATCGCTGGTTAAAGTGCCAGCCCACTGACCAAGTGCTACGGTCTGGTTCATCACTATTGTCTGCAAATAGATGACCAATCAACCCATCAGTCTCTTTAAGGCATACCGCAAACTGGCTGGTATCACGGGCTCTTTTGTAGACATCTTTTTTTGCCTCTGCCAATGAATTGAGTTTCTCATCATAAAAGCAAGGTGTGCGCGGTGAAGACAGGTACTCGAACAATGCAGAAGCATCTTTATCGTTGAATGCGCGAATAATCAGACGCGCTGTTGTGATGACGATCATGAAACCCTCATTTTATCTGGCGAGTATTGCCACATTCTAAAAAACACCCTGATATCACGCCAAATTTGTCTCGGCCGCCTTTCAACGCCAGGAGTGGCTCTGCCTATCTAGCTTACGTTTCTCCATGCTGACGCAGGCACTTTGTCCCACAATTTCCCATGGATAATTTCCGCGCGGCGATGGTCGCATGCTCCTTCGAATTCACCAAGTTCGGAAGATGGGATATGGCCCTGCATATGTTCATAAACCTGTTCCAGCGTACGCAAGGTTTGGCACTTTCGAAATTTCAGCAGATATTTCTTTCTTATCATCAATTTTCACCTTCTGATCTGCCGCATAAGAACTGGCAATGACGGACTTCCAAATAACAGAAGGTCAATAACTGAGACTTCCTGTTGCCGTTATCAAATGACCAGAACTGGTAATTTTTAACTCATAATAAGAATATATTCTTATGTTGTTGGTGCGCAAGAGGTATTGAGTTGAAGTAAATAGTGTTTTTATTTGCGGTGGGGTAATTATAGGGAGAGGAAAGCCGTCCTGCAGATCGCAGCTTCGTCATCTACGGCGATCAGGCTACCCATTTACTGAGTGTTGCAAGCCTGCCTGATGAGTTGTCATGAATAGCAGAGATTGCTGCCCTGCTGTATACCGTCACCGAAACAGCTGCGGCTCTCACGGTTAAATGGAGTGAGTCGCATTGGTTCTGCTCAATCATCCCACGGTGCCTGTTGCCATCGCTTGAGCAGGAAGTCGCTAAATGCAGTCAATCTGTGTGGCACGGGTTCCCTGCGTGCTCGCACAAGGCTGATTTTTGATGCTACACCCTCCCATTCGGGCAGTATGCGAACCAGATGGCCGTTACGTAGCTCTTCGTGGATATCCCAGGTTTCACGCATCGAGATTCCCAACCCGGCAAGGCACCACTCATGTAGAACATCGCCATTGTCGCTACAGAGCGTGCCACCGATCAGCACGGACTTCTCGTGCCGCCCCTTTCGAAGCGGCCACGTGTTTTGCAGTAGTCCGGGATAGGTGAACACCAGGCAGTTGTGATGTTCCAGGTCCTCCGGCCGCGCGGGATTTCCATGCGCTTCAACGAAGGCTGGTGAAGCCACCAGGATACGGCGATTGTCCGCCACCCTGCGAGCGAGAAGCCTTGAATCGGCCAGTTCACCCATACGTATAGCCAGATCCAAATCGCCGCTATAGAGGTCCTGGACCTGGTCGGAGAGGCGCAGATCAAACCCAACCCTGGGATGTAGCCGGCAAAAGTCAGTGATTGCTGATGCCACAAATTTGCGCCCGAACGGTGCTGGTGCGGTCAGTCGTATGTTGCCGGTCAGTTCCTGGCTCCCTCCTCTGGCTAGCTCTTTCACCTCAGCGAGGACAGACAGGGCGACGCGCGCCCTCTCGGCGATGGCGCGTCCCTCGTCGGTGATACGCAGGTTACGCGTGTTCCGTTCGAACAAGGTGGTTCCGAGAGCACTTTCCAGCCTTGCGATCTGCTTGCTGACAGCTTTGGGAGCGACTTGAAGGTCCCTCGCCGCAGCCGAAAAGCTGTGACGGTCAACCACATGCAGAAAGACGGCGAGATCATCGTTGCGCACTTGATTTGGTCCTTTCTGGGGAAAGTGTTTGTCAATTTTAGGCACTTTGAAGGTTAAAGTAAATTGTCCAGAATGAGTGTCGAGCATGCTCATCCAGCCATGCTGTCCGAGGCTGCAATGGATGCCATATGCACTTTCAAATCTTCAAAGGAGCCAGAAAATGTCACAGCGCGTACTCTTTGTGTTGACCAGTCATGACAGGAAAGGTCTCGCAGACGCACCGGATGCCGCGCCCAGCGGCTTCTATCTGTCAGAGGTGAGTCATCCATACAAAGTTCTTGTGGAAGCGGGTTTCACCGTCGATTTCGTAAGCCCGAAGGGTGGAAAAACCCATGTCGACGGGTTGAACCTGGATGATCCGATCAATGCTGAATTCTGGAATGATGCGACGCTTCGCGGAGCTACGGAAAACACGTTGGCGCCGTCACAGATCGACCCTGACGTTTATGCCGCAATCTTCTATGCCGGTGGTCACGCGACGATGTGGGACTTTCCCGACAACGCTGAACTGGCAGCCATCGCAGCACGAATTTACGAGCGTGGTGGCGTGGTTTCGGCAGTTTGCCACGGGCCAGCTGGATTGGTGAACATCAAACTCTCTGATGGTAGCTATCTGGTAGCTGGTAAGGAGGTCTCGGCTTTCACCAACGATGAGGAGCGTGCAGTCGGTTTATATGACACCGTACCATTCTTGCTTGCCGACGTTCTGCAGAACCGAGGGGCCAACCATCTGCCGGCGGCAAACTTTGAGGCTCAGGTCGTGGTGAGCGAGCGGCTGGTGACGGGCCAGAATCCTGCATCGGCCAAAGGCGTAGCTGAAGCGATGCTGCCGCTATTGACGTCCAGTGTTGATGAGCGAGCATAAATCATGAGCGAGCGCATGCCATTTGTTATCTACGTTTTCGCGCTCTGCGCCTTTGCACTAGGTTTCACTGAGTTTGTCACCATCGGTCTGGTGTCGAACATTTCCACGGACTTGCACACCAGCGTCAGTCAGGTGGGAACGGCGGTGACGGCCTATGCGCTGGGAGCGGTGATCGGTGCACCAGGATTGACCGCTCTTGCAACGCGTTGGCCCCGTAAACGTCTGCTGTTGGTGGCCATGGGATTGTTCACTGTTGGCAATGCAATAGTGAGCCTCTCGGATGCATTGATGCCGATGTTGGCGGCACGTTTCGCTTCGGGACTCGGCCATGGGGTATTCCTTGCTGTTGCATCGAGTGTTGCCACCCAACTGGTCGGGCGCAATCGTGCTGGAGCCGCCGTCGCTGTTGTATTCGGTGGGTTGACTCTCGCCCTGGCTCTTGGGGTGCCGCTGGGAACTTACCTCGGCAGTATCCTGAATTGGCAGGTGATTTTCATGGCGGTGGCAGCCAGTGGTGCGATCGGTTTCTTAGGGTTGCTCATCTTGATGCCAACCGACCATAACGATGCCTCGGCCCAGGCCAACGCAATGGACGGTCTCAAGGCTATGTTCAATCCGCGGCTGTTGGCTGGTGCTGGTATCACTGTTCTGGCCTATGCCGGTTCGTTTGCACTGTATACATACATTTCTCCGATCCTCTTGCAGGTCACGTTGGTCACTGAAAGCACCAGCAGTTTGCTGATGCTCGGGTACGGCGTTATGGCCGCTATTGGCAACATCTGGGGCGGCCGTCTGACCGACAGCAAAGGTGCAAACTATGCAGTTATGGTGGTATTGGTTGGATTGGCCGTGGTATTGCTTGCAATGTGGGCATCGGCATCTTCGCTCGTACTGATGGCAATGCTAATTGGCTTGCTGGGTGCTCTGACCTATGCTGCTGTTCCTGCGCTTCAGGCTAGGGTGATAGGCCTGTCTCATGACTACGCACCACAGGCGCCGGCAGTAGCGGCTGGTTTGAATATCGCGGGTTTCAATGGCGGTATTGCCCTGGGCTCGATTTTGGGCGGTGTTGCTCTGGAGATTACCGGCCTTGTGAGCACTGCATGGGTGGGGGCGGCTGTCGTTGTCCTGGGCATACTCTGGATGCTCATACAAATGGCTGAGTCCAGGAGAAGAACGGCCCAAGGGGCTTCATCGAACTGATTTCAACCTCATACGCAGTATTCTTTGGAGCCAGCGGTATCTTCGACCGTTGGCTTCCCTATTTTTACGTCAACTTATATCGGCGTTCGAAATGTCCATATTGTTATTTTCACGGAACCAATACTGCCCTCTGGATATGGCTGGCTAAAAAACATTATTTATTCTTATCTTTCTGGTGTTTATCGCTTTTGAATACTAAAACTTTACTGCGGGCTTGATTGAATTTTCGGCCTTGAATATGGACTTCAGCGCTCTTGGGGGTGTGCAGTATGAGTTATCTCATTCAGATAAGAAGTTTTGTTGATGTATACAGAGCGGGTTCAATATCGAAAGCGGCGACACGATTGGGAATAAGCCAGCCCGCCGTTTCCTCTCATATCCATTCACTGGAGTCCTTTACTGGGACTACTCTGTTTAAACGCAGCTCTCATGGCGTCGTGCCGACAGCCGAAGGGGATGAATTGGCGAGGTTAATAGCTCACGATCTGGACACGATCGAGTCCAAGCTGGCAACGCTAAGAGGATATGCCAAAAGGGCATCAGGCACGATATCAATCGTTGGCCCCGCAGAACTACTGTGGGCTACGTTGGCATCGGTGATCAAGCCGATTATTTCGGATGATCTTCGCTTTCAGGTGGTTACTGGAAACAGGAAGAAAATATACGCGAGCCTAATTGAAGGTACTAGCCAGATCGGTTTCACGACGTCACGACCAGATCAGCAACGATTCGGTTATGAGGAGATTGGAAAGGAGAAATTGGTAATCGTCGCATCTGCTTCCGCTGCACGTGAAATATCGCAAAGCAAAAATGTCTTGGATGCGCTGTGTAAACTGCCATTGATAACGTACGACGAGCAATTACCTCTGATCCGCGAGGTATTCCAGGGGATGCCTCAAATTTTAGCGGCACTTCGTCCATTTCTGACTGTGCCGGATCTCCGGATTCTGGAGCGGATGATAAAACAAGATGTCGGTTGGACTGTAATGCCTGAGTATCTCTGTGCGCAGAGTATCAAGGATGAGCAAATATTGGAGGTGAGCCTGTTCAACGATTTTCCGATGAACTCAATTTATTTGGTGTGGAATGAGAGCGCATTGCGCAATCCACTCGTTATGTATGTGAAGAACAGAATAGTCGAGATAGCAAAACGAGGTGATTTTGGTGGTCAAACGGCATGATTTCGCCCATAGAACCAAAGACCCTGAGGATAGCGAAAAGGCAGCCATCTGGCTGCCAGAAAATATTATACCTTCCGTGGTGAGCGCTTCGCAAAGTCATCAGCGATATCATTTAGCTTCATAAATTTTACGCCGGGATGCCCGAGCATATGGGTCAGCAAGCGCTCAAGCATCATTAGCACATGCGGCCGGCCCGAAACATCTGGGTGAATCGTGAAGGTGAAGATCGCATAATCGTGTTCGCGGTATACCCAGTCGAATTGATCCCGCCATAGCTGCTCGATGTCACGTGGGTTCATAAAACCCTGGCTGTTAGGCTTTGTCTTCATGAACATGAACGGGGGGATGTCGTCGATGGTCCAGCTTGCCGGCAATTCAATCAGATCCGTTTCTTCTCCCCTGACAAGCGGTTTCATCCAGTCTGTTGGAGTTTTGCTATAGTCGATCTTGGTCCAAGTATCGCCTTTTCTTACATAGTAAGGTTGGTGATCATGATGCATCAATGAATGGTCGTACTTGATGCCATTCTCAAGTAAGAGATCCGTCGTCACCGGAGAGAACTCCCACCATGGTGCAACATACCCCGTGGGTCGTCTTCCGCTGAGTTGAGTGACCATTTCAATGCCTTTCAGAAGAACTTCCCGCTCCTGTTCGGGGGACATCGATATGGGATTCTCGTGACTATAGTTGTGTACACCGACCTCATGACCGGCTTTCACGACCGCCTCCATCTGGCGTGGGAATGTCTCGATTGAGTGTCCCGGCATAAACCAGGTTGTCGGAATAGCGAACTGATCAAACAGGTTGAGAAGTCGTGGTGTTCCAACTTCGCCAGCAAACATGCCGCGTGAAATATCGCTGGGCGAGTCTTCGCCTCCGTATGAGGAAAGCCAGCCAGCAACCGCGTCAACGCCCACCCCAAAACCGCAGAGTATTTCTTTCGCCATGAGTTACTCCTTATCTACAAGGTTAGATGGATCTTGATTCAATCCGAGGTTCTCAGAAAATCGAACAGGCTGTCAGCGGTGACTTCTGTTACCGCGTTAGCTAACGCCACGGCCTGATGGTCTGGGCTTCGGCAGCCCCAGTTTGCCCAGAGGGCATTGATCCCGATTCCGAGCTGTTTTGCTTCAACTACATTTTCGATGTTGTCATCCAGGAAGGTCATGCTCTGACCTTTGTCGTCTGCCTCTTTTTTAAGTTGTGCGAGTACCTCTCTTTTATCCGTCATCCTGCCAAAAACATGGGCTTCTGCGAGATTTACGCCATGTTGTCGTAGGATCGAACAGATCGATGGTGTGTCTTTTCCAGATACGATTCTCACCTCATGCCCGACAGAAAAAAGGCGCTCTATGTCGATAAGCGGTACATGCAGTTCTGCCCAGAATGCGGGATGGGACCGACGAGCTGCCTCCCTGTACGCCACGAATGCTTGCCTGAACTCGTGCCGGATATCTGATGGTATCGTTTCGTAAGATTCAGCAAAGCTACGGCTGTTGGTCGGCGCAGCGCCGCCGCCATGGAATGGGACAATAAAATGTCCGTCATGCCTGACATAGCTTCGAAGTAGTTTGAATCCGTCCTTAAATTTCTCTGGAATCGACCGTAGTGTTTCACGATTGAAATAATCGGCTGGGTTGTCGTGAAATACATTCCAGGCGACCAGAAGGCATTCATCTATTCCGTCAACCACAACTCCATCAAAGTCCAATGCAAGTAGCATAGCGTCAGACCACGCGAGGTTCGGGCAGGCTTTCACCGTTTTTCAGCCGTGCAACGGCATCAAACGCTTCGCGCATAAACTTGCCGCATTCTGCGTAGTAGGAGCATGTGATTATGTTGCCGTCGACAACGACGTCGGCTTCTATCACCTTTGCTCCGCAGTTGATCATGTCGTCTTTTAGTCCAACATATGCACAAGCGAGTTTGTCCTTGAGGACGCCCGCAGAGATCATGATCCAAGGACCATGGCAAAGACCCGCTACGATCCGGCCCTGCAGTGCCATTTGCAGAACGAAATCTTTTACTCGCTGATCCTGTCTGACTCGATCAGGTGCCTCGTGTCCGCCGGTAAGAATGACCAGATCAAAGTCATTTGGTTTTAGTTCGTCAAAGCTGATGTTCGCCTTTGAGCGTTTGTCCATCGGGACTGTGATCCCGTATTTTCCCGTTACCGGCTCGCCATTTTTTGTAGCGACGGAGATATCTATGCCTTCTTCTTTAGCTCGATAGTAGGAGTAAACAACGTCATGATCCTGAAAGCCTGGTCCGGTAATAATTACTGCGCGTGTTTGGTTGATCATAAATATATTCTCCGGTAAGTTATTTCAGTTTTTAACTATCAATAAAACATTCTGGCCGTGGTAATTACCTGCGAGTGTGTCGTTTGTGTTTAATATGTGTATTTTTCCGCTCAAGTGATGCCTAATGTCGAGGGCTATGAATAATGAGTTTTTGTTCGAGCGCACTTCATCGTTATTCAATTTCAATATTTTGAAAGAAACGTTTTTATGGATGTCGTGTGGTCTGATGAAAATACCCGGACCAATTTTCTCAAGTGGGGCCAACAGGTCATGGTCCTGGGATTTTTTCTCATATGCAGTGTTTTGCCTGCCGTATTTGTCCTGAAGCCTGAGTAAATCGAATTTATTTCGAGGGTTTTCAATCTCCAGCAACTCAACGCCCGACTTGCCAGCGGTTGTCTGGTGAAATACGCCTTTATTGATATAAATGCTTTCGCCTGGCTGGAGTGGATATTTGCTTCCATCCAAGAACTGGGTCAGGCCACTCCCCTTCAGGCAAATTAGAACGGTGTCTTTCTGAATATGGCAATGCATCGACGTTGATTCATCCGGAGATATATGGAGTTTCCAAGCATCGAAGATTGAATCGCAATATATCCGATACTCGAATCCCCATGGCTTCTCGATAAAGCCATTTAGATGAACATCTTTTTCAAAAGACTCCCCGTTATTTGGGGTTGATAGAAGTATTCTGCTTATTTCTGACTCGTCAGATGCATCTGGTGTCCTGCTGCGTATTTCCATAGCTTTCCCTCCCGGGGAATCTAGTCATGCATACATAGTTAGGTCACATCATGTCTTTGGATATTCAGTCTATCTTTCAATATTTCAAATCGTGAAATATTAAAATTTAAGTTGTGCCATATTAAAATTTGCGATCACAAGGCAGCGATGCGTAGATTGATAAATAAGTCGTTGATCCATTTGGTGTGTTTCTGGTTTCGATTCCAAACTCTCTTCGAGGAAATAGTAGATAAATATAGTAATTTGTTATTTATGAAGGTTTTGACCCTTCGAAAAATGGGGTGGACTACTTAAAAAGTCGTCGCTCATGATCGCGGAGACCTTTATGGATGCTGAAGTGAACTCGTAACGCTCCTTGGCGTTACACCGTCGTAGTTGGTGTATTCAACACCGTCAGGTAGGGATTGTTTATTGGGACTTCATCGAACAAGTGCCGAGGATCAAGCAGCAGATATCCATGCAGTCGGCGCGATTTCCGCGGCCCAGTGACTTCACAGGTCCAGATGTTCAGGCCGCTGTCCTGTTTGCGGTGCAACTGCAATTTCTCGAAGCGCTTCTGCACCCACTGCCAGTCTGAGATCTGTTCCTGCCTGGCCAGGAACGCCGTCTGCGGGTGCTCCTGAGCGTAGCGCTGGAATACGCCGGGACTGACCAGATACACCGTATCGGCCACCGTATGTACCAGGGCTTTGGCATCGTTGATGATCAGCTTGCGGGCTTCGATATGCCGCCGTAGCCAGGCAATGAAATGCTCCCCGGATGGAGACGTTCGGGCATCTTCCGCCTCGATCTTCGGCTGCGGCGCTGCAGGTTTGGGCGCGCTCGGCTCAGGAGCCTGAGCGGGCGCGGTTAGCTCGTTCAATGGTGCCGCGATAGGCGGTGGCTCGATGTCTGGCGTTCCGAGCAAATCGAGCAAGGCGTCGACGCCATCATTGCCGACTGCTTGTGCCGCAGGCGCAAGCGGTGAGAGCGCGGGAGTGGGTGTCACGCTGGCAGTCGAAGGCGGCTCCGCGGTGGTCGATGTAGCGGGGGATGCTGCTGCGTCCTCTTCCTGGACCACCTCCACGGTTCCCTGAAACGCCGGCGGACGCTCGCTGCCTTCCCATATCAGCGCCGGTGCAAGCCGAAGCAGCGTGAACGTGTGCGTCCAGCCTGCCTCGCTGGTGACGATCGCTTTCCAGATGGCTTTGTCGTCAGGTGTGGCCTGCAGCATGCCGTGGTCTTGCAGGATGTTGAAGACGGCCGTGTTGTTGGCCGGAATCCCCTCGATCCCCTGCGACAGCAAATGCGCGCGCAGTTTGTCCGAAACCGTCTTGGAGACGAGCCACAAGGAATCCTGTGTCAGCCAGCCATCCGATGCCTGCGGCTGGTTCAGCTTCAGCTCTTCCTTGAGCAGATAGCGAAGCCCCTCCAGCAATTTACGCTGCAAAGCGTGCTTCGGCGCGGCCATTGCCTTGGCGGGATCACCGCCCAGTTCCTGCGCGACTGAGGCGCGGTCAGCTTGCGTGACCAGCTCGCCCAGCACGCCGGCGTGCTCGTACTGTCCGGCCAGCACATAAAGCAGTGCCGCCCATAGTTCACGGTAGCCACTGAGCCAGTCGAGGATGTCGCGATCGAGCAATCGGTTGTAGAGCAATCCGCTCGCTGCACTGTGCAGGCGGTATTCGCGGTCCTTGCGGTAGCGGAAGCGGTACGGATGCAGCAACGGTCCGTGCCAGGGGTGCCACACGCTGCCATCGCCCATCTCGACATGCAGGTCGACGGCGATCTTGCCAATATCATGGAGCAGCGCGGCATAGGCCGTTGCAGCCGTCCAGGCTTCGGCTTGTGCGGCCTGGTCCTCGGGTGTCGTTCCCGCCGGAAGAAGGTGGGACTGCCTTAGCTTGAGTGCATAAGCGACGATCTCAAGCCCGTGATCGAGCAAGCCCCCTGGATAGGCGTGATGATGCGATTCCGATGCTGGGAACTGCTGGACCAGCTCGGCGTACCGTTCGAGTGGAGCAAGGTACAGGGCCGCGAACTGCGCACGTGAAAGCGATGTCCGTTGCCAGATGTGTTCCAGCAGCTTCTGTCGGCGGGGCGTGGCCAGCAGAGACGCGGCCGGCTCCGGCCGCGTCAGCCCTTTGCCTTTTGTTGCAGTAGCAGGCGATACGGTAGCGGCCTGCACTGGTCGTTTTCGTTGGAACAGCGCGAACATGTAAGCACCTGTAATTGCGGTCGCAGGAGAGCCTTTTCCTTTTCAGGTAGGCCCATTTCCCTTGGGCACCATTCCCTTGCCCCTTGCCGACCTTTTGCCCTTGCCAAGCCCTTTTATATGGCCCGCGGGCTAGTGCCAGCGAGCAAGAATGCGGCACTGGATGCGTCCCTTTGTCGTCCTGCGCTAATGGTCAGGCTCGTGCATTCCTCGCTGAGGCAACGGGGTTGTGACGGAGTTATCTATCGGAAAAAGCTGAACTTTTGATTGATCCAGCAAATTGCGATGTGCAATCCTTGCTGTGCGCCGCTCATCGGCGCCGGGTGTGAGAACCCGAATTGATACCAGCGGGTCGCTTTATGGCGATCCGTAGGGCAGACGCATGCGTCTGGCCGGTCTGGTATCAGCCGGTTTCTCACCCCTGCGGGTCGCCGCCATCTGTCGGATTCCATTCCGAATGGCGCGGAAATTAAAGCCATGGAGGGGACGGTATGGATCAGTCGGACAGCAATAAGAAAACCAGCATTCATGCGCAGCGTGCGTACGCACTCATTTTGTCGGGCGTAGCCGAATGCGATACGGCGCTGGACCAGCGCCTGTTACTCGATTCCCTCATCTGTCAGTGTGCGATGTTCACTCGTATTCTCGGCGGGGAGCAGGAGTTCTACGATTTGCTGGAGAAGTTGAAGCGCGTTGATCTTGATGTGGCCGGCGATGTGATGCTGGCAACGCAGCACTAGGGTTTGACTTCATTGGGTGCGGCGACACATGGCAGGGTCTTGCATTTTTGAATCTTGGATATACAATGAGAACGTATATCCATATAGGAGGTTCAGGATGCAAGTCGCAAAATGGGGCAACAGTCTCGCCGTTCGTCTCCCGGCCACGCTGGTGGAAGCGCTGGAACTGCGTGAAGGGGACGATATCGAGATCATCGTGGATGATCCGCGCACCTTCGCGGTTCGCAAGAAGCCCGGTGCTGATGCCTTGTTGGAGCGCCTGCGCGCTTTCCGCGGCAAGCTGCCGGCAGATTTCCGCTTCAGCCGTGACGAAGCCAACGCCCGTGGCTAAGTTCAAGCACTTCCTCGACAGCAATGTAGTGCTTTACCTTCTGTCCAGCGATTCCGACAAAGCGGACAACGCGGAGGCGTTGCTGAAGGCTTCCCCGGTCATCAGCGTGCAGGTGCTCAACGAAGTGACGAACGTGTGCTTGCGCAAGCTACAGATGAGCTGGGACGAGATCGCTCAGTTCCTGGAACTGGTGCGCAGCTTTTGCCGGGTCGTTCCGCTCACGGAGACGATTCACGATCAAGCCCGATGGGTGGCCGAGCTGCATCGCCTGTCGTTCTACGACGCCTGTATCGTTGCGGCCGCAGCAGCAGCCAATTGCAGCACGCTCTACAGTGAGGACATGAACCACGGGCAGATACTGGAAGACAGTTTGACCATCAGAAATCCGTTCGTAGTGAAATGAATGCAGCAGGCAAGAAGGAACCAACTGGAGCAACTGTGTGACGTAGACAACAGGTGATCAACATGAACACGACAACCCGCAGCAGTACCGCAGAACGTTTCGGCCGCAGGCTCGGCCGCATCTGGCATGCGTATAAGCACCAGGAGCGTAGGGCTGTCGCGTGGCTGGTTTCGGTTGGCGCACCAAGTGCTGTCGCAACCGCTCTGGTGTGGGCCGTCAAGCTCGTTCTGCTGGGCGTTCTTCTCTACGCCACCTTCTGGCTGGCCTTGTTGCTCCTGTTCGCTGTCGCAGCCGTGTGGGCGACTGGGCGTGGTGACGCCCCAGAAGAGAAGATGTGGGTGTTTACCACGCAGGAAGATCTCCGAGAGACACCAGGGTACGATCCGGTGCCCTACAACGATACTGATCATCCTGACTTTCCCGATGAAAAGGACCTCTGAACGCCAGCTACTTCAGCTTGCTTGAGATGACGGCAGGTCCTTTCCCTCCAGCCGATGCTGCGTCTTTGGTGCTGTTTGAAAAGGCGGAAACTATTCCAGCCGCGCGCACGCCAACCCATGTCAACGCGGCGAGCCAGAACCCAGGCAACACCAGGAACATTGTTGCCATGACGAAGTTCAACAGCAGATCCCCGAACGCGTTGTTCAGCCCCATCACCGGGTCGAAATTGGTCATCGGACGGTTGTAGCCCCATCCCCAGCCATAGAGTGCGTCGAGGATCGTGGAGTCGACCCAGCGCGCCAGTTGGAACCAGAAGTCGACGAAGAACAGTGCGAACTGCACCACGCTCACCGTCACGAGGGTTTTCAGGTCGTAGGTGCCGATCACCAACACGAGCGGAATGCAGATCACCAGCGCCATCTTGAGCAGCGATAACGTCATGGGCAACGCCTGGCGCATGACATCCATCGCCGGGAACAGCCCGATCGCGCCGACCGCCATTCCCACATCGCCCGCGGCTCGCGTAACGACATTCGGCAGGGTCTTGTCGATCTGTCCGCCGTAATCGGTGTAGACGGCGCCCTGATTCAGCTTCTGTTGCCGAGGCGCGGCGATGGCGCGGATCACGGAATTGTCCAGTTCGGTCCTGGAGATGAAGCCGGCCCAGTTCGCCATGCGCGTAAGCAGATTGGGATCGACCTGAGCCAGCAGGCGCGCGCGCAGGCCGGTTGAGCCATCCGACCACCATTCCCGGCAGTTCGGGTATCCGGCCCCACTCGGCACTTCGGTCAACCCCGCATCCCGGCTCTCATCGTAAGGCCAGGACTCGCGAGGTGTACTAGAGCGATAGGTGTCATAGAAGCCAGGCGTGTCGACAAAGTAGTTGGAGCCGATCCAGCTGACATCCGCCATCTGCTCCTCGCTGAGGGTCGGCCGGTTCATGAACAGCTTGGCCCGCGCCGGGCCGTAGCAGTTGAGCGCGAAATCCGTCACCTCCTGAGCCAGCAGTGGATCGTCGATGCGGGTGTTGTCGATGTCCATCCTCATTTGCCGCAGGTCGGTTCCGCACGGGATCGCCGCGACGGCGGCGCTGGTAACGGCCTTGGAAATCGAGTGCATAAAGAACCACCAGACCGGCACCTTGGCGGACTGGTTGTTGAGCGTGGTGAATGACTGCCCCCAGCCGGTATCACTGGGCGCGGGAACGTTCACCTGGCACTGCCTGGAACGGGACTGGTCGAAATTGATGGTGTTGAGATCCACGTCGATGAAGGGAATGCCGGCGAACATGATCACGACGATGGCGACGAACACCCTGTTTTCTATCCGCATCGAGGAGAGCACGCCCTTGTTGCCTTCGTCGGCCCCTTCCGCGCGCGCTTTCAGCCATTCCTGAATCACGATGGCGAGAAACGGCAGCGCGAACAGGCCGCTGGCAACCAGAACCGACCAGATGCCGTTGTGGACGATCCACCCGACGAGGGTGAGGTAATACTCCAGATAGTCGGACGTGTAGAGCGTCATCGTGTCCTCCGCCCTAAATGGATTGCAGCAACAAGCTGCCTTCGAGAACGGCCAGAGCCGCCACACCGGCGATTTCGACACGGATGAGGCGTTCATGCGATTCCGTGTCGGGTTCGCGCGCCAGAACCCGTTTGCGCATCCATCGCCATCCGCAGGCGATGCCCAGGTAGAGCAGCAGGCGCCAGGCCAGGAAATAGCCGCTATGGTCGTCCATCCAGCGCTCCCAGCTCTCGATGCTGCCCAGCACACGGATGCCAACCACATTGATGGCGATCGCCACAAACAGCAGCAGGGCCGTCCAGAGCAGTGCGTAACCGACACGGCGATTGAACAGCCACCGCATGCGAAGCCAGACCGGGATCATGGATTGCTTCCTCCCGATTGCGAACGCTGCAACTCATCAAGGCGATTGGGAATAGGATCGCCCTGGTAGACGCCGCGCGAACCTGCGGCCCGGGTGCTGTGGCGCTGGATGATCTGCATCGGGGAGTTGTTGGCCAACTCACGGCGCAGTTCGAGCTCGGTCTTGAGGTTGTTGATCTCGCGGTCGAGAATGTCGCTCTCCTGCGTGACCGCCTCCTGGGCCATTTCGTTCGCTGCCACATTCGGCTCCATCCGTCCGGTCAGCAGCGTGCGCTGAAGCAGCAAGGCTTTTTCCAGCACGCTGGCGAGAGCCACCTCGGAAGCGAGGCGCCTTGCGAGGATGTCCTGATCCGGCTCATCCCGCAGCGCTTCGATCACGCCGCGGGTGATCGGCAGGGACGTGCTGCTTGCTTTCTGCAGATTGTCGAAGCTCATCGACTGGCTGCCTGAGATCAGTTCCTGCAGGCTTTCCAGCTTGGTCTCGTACTCTTCCTGGATGAGCGGGGTCAGCCCGACGCCCGGCGTGGTCTGCGTCTTGGTGCAGCTTTCGCAGGTGCGCTGCTCCTGCTCGCCCAGGACCCGAGTGGCCCAGGTGACCGCAGCCTGCGGAGAACTCCAGGTCTGGCACGTCAGCCGGTCGCCGCAACTGCCGGAGTCGATGGACGAGGTGTCATCGACGCTGCGGCCGTTGACAAGGTTGTAGCCGGCGCGTGTCACGTCAGCGACCACCCGGATAGGCGCCTGGCCCGAACCGCCGGCATTGTCGCCACCGACCCACGGCACGCCCTCATTGCCCTTGCTGCTCTCCGCCTCTTCGATCGCGGAAACCGCATCGGTGCTGGCAACCGCCTTCTTGAGCGCCATTCCTTCCGCGAGCTGGTCCCAGCCGAGCTGACCACCGGCCATGTCGGCCATCCTGTTCGCGATCGCCCTGCAGGTGAGTTTCGAGCGGTCGAAATCGAGCCTGGCTTGCAGGACACCGTTGGTGAGCAGGTTATAGAGACCGGGATCGGCGCGCTGGATGATCAGCGCAGGCAGCGAAGCCACCGCGCTGGTGGCGTTCTGGATCACGTTCGACATGATGGTCTGGAACCCGTTGGTGATGCCGTTCAACTGGTTCTGCAGCGTAGTGGTGAGGCTCATATCGCCGCAAATGAGATTGCTGTTCCAGCCAACGCCAACGCCGATCGAGCGCATGTTGGCCGCGCCCGTCATCGATACGGCCCGGCCGCCGCCGATGCTGTACAGCACATCGTCGCCAATCACGCTGCCACGATGTTGCAGGCCATATTCGTTGACGCTCGTCTGGGCGACGGCGCCGGAGCATGCCGCCGTCAGGGCGCAAACGAGCAGGCTCCGGCGCAGATGTTTGTGGACGGCAGGAGCAGGAGAACGTGAAGTCATCTCAGGAGCCTCCACCGAAGTCGACGCTGCCAAGGAAGATCTGACCCCGGCGCTGGCAGCAGCTGTAGGGCCGCCAGAGCGCCCAGGCATAGTCACCCTGCTGGGCCTGGACGCGCTGGTTCGAATGCGGGAAGACGGCGCACGAACTGGACATCGTGGGCGTCAGTTCCTGCCACTTGCCCGTGGAGGCATCGCCTTCGACAAGCTCGCCTGCGGGCCAGTAGCCGTCGCGAGCGGTGGCAAGCAGGGGCTGGTAGATGTGGATCTGGCCACGGCGGGTGACGATATCGCCGGCGCGCTGCGCGACAACGGCACCGCTCTTGTAGTCGTCGGTCTGGTGCAGGAATCCGCCGCGCGGATAGACCGCACCCCAAAGGTTCACAGAGGTTCGTGCCCCGATTTCGCGCATGCCGGGGACCAGAGCCTCCGGATAGACCGCCTCCGGCACGTTGTAGCGCCAGGCCACCGTGTCGAGCGTGCTCAGCAGGTATGGCATGAAGGCCGTACCGGCACCTTCGCAGGAATAGCCCGAAGCGCTGGCGAGCCTCCCCAGGACCGCGCCGCCGGGGTGGCCGATCACGTCAGCGTTCTTGAACTTCGACAGGTTGTTTTCGTGATCCTGGTTGGTCGTGCCATCACCGCCGGCCTGCGCAGTGGTGTTCGGCATGCTCATGGCCCGCACGTCGAGCCACGGGTTCTCACCCGTATTGGCGTAGCTGGACACCACGGCATCCGGCACGTAGTGGCGCACTTTCACCGATGTCCGCACCGAGCAACCGAATGTGGTGCAAAAGAGCCAGTAGCAGATCCCGACAACCCTGTATTCGAGGCAATCAGGGGATAGAGCCGAAGCCGTGATCGTTGCCGTGTTGAGCGCAAAGGCCGACGAAGCTGACCCAAGCATGAGGGCCGCGATGGCGGCGCGGAGGCGACGGGAGCGCTTCATGGCTGGGCCCTCCGGTATGCCTCGATGCGAGCAACCGCCCTGGCTACGTCCGGCTCGCCGTAGATGACGTAGCGCCGGTCGACCACGACAGCGGGAACGGTGGAAACGCTAAGGCCCCAAGCATCGGCCACGCCCTGCCAGGCGGAAGCGAGATCGCGTTGCAGCCGGGCGCCGCCCTGTTTGAGGCGTTCCTGGACGATGGCCTGGGCCCGATGCGGATCAGCGGGTAGATTGGCCGCGAGACTGGCCTCGATTTCCTGTGCTGCGTCGAGGTGGACGACGGTGGCGCTATCCACCGATTTAAGCGTGATGGATCGGTCGGTGAATACCGTTACCTCGGCAGCGCTGGCCGCCTGGCTG
Organism: Erwinia sp. S43; assembly: GCF_016624745.1. Classification (NCBI taxonomy): domain Bacteria; kingdom Pseudomonadati; phylum Pseudomonadota; class Gammaproteobacteria; order Enterobacterales; family Erwiniaceae; genus Erwinia; species Erwinia sp. S43. The sequence goes on from NZ_JACVTX010000006.1 coordinate 19,669, forward strand.
GCCAGGCCTAACGCCACGCACAAGGTGCTGGCTACCGCCGATGGAAAGCGCATCGGCCCGGATTGGGTGCGAAACGGGGTGAGCATGTCCGGACTCCTGAAGCATGTTGCCGTTGTGGAGTCTCAGAGTTCACCCTGAACCAGTCTGCAGGTCAGTCAACAATCGGAATCGCGGAGTGCCCGTATTCACGGCTCTATCCCAAAAGGGTGCAGCAGTGTCTCGTTTTCAAAAAAAGCCGTCATCGATATTATTTCTGATGAAAATGTAAATCATTACCATTAAAGTCAGGTTTTAGATATTATTCGAAATATCATCGTTGATGTCAGCCACACGGTGACAGCGTGCCGGCATTACTTAGAGAATTGATCATATGGTACGCGCCTACGCCATAATTCGCCGATGGAGGTCCGCTTTTTTGATCGATGCCAGCGCACGTAGCGTTAGCGCTTGCTCAGCGTCAGAAGTGGTGCATCAGAAATTGACAAAGAGGTTTCGCTGATGTGGAACCCAAAAACTCTTTTTGAAAAGCACGCTCGGGAAATTCAGCGTTTCCTCCAGCAACGAGGGCATCGGCCTGACGTTGCGGCCGATCTGACCCAGGATGTCTTCGTTCGGATATTGAATCAGACGACAATTCGCGGTTGCGATAATCCGAAAGCCTATCTCCATAGAATAGCAAGGAACCTGTCCGTTGATCTTCATCGACGTGAACAGATCGTTGCAGTTTCAGAACTGCCCGTGGATGAATATGGCGAAATTCCTGATCCACTCCCTGGTGCGGAAAGGGCGCTCAGCGCGAGGCAGGAACTCGAGATCCTTCATGGCGCACTCATGGAATTGCCCGAACAGACGCGGCGCGCTTTTGAGCTTTACCGTTTGAGTGATATGACAATCAGCGAAGTGGCTGATGATCTGGGTCTGTCCATCTCTCGCACCTGGACATTGATCAGACGCTCGTACCTGCATCTCCGCTCAAAGCTGAATGACGATATGTCGCAGAATTGATTTTTGATAACGAGTCTGGCCTCTCATTCGCTATAGTACGCATACAGGGCGTGTTAGCTTATTTCAACATACAGAAACGTGTGCTGAGTATCTGTAATTGCGCATGTCGTCATTCCGAACAGGCTCTGCCATTCGGGCGAACTGCTTGATTTCTAGCCTTTAGCCATGGTTGAGCCGGATTAATATATCTATGATCGATGAAACGTCGAAAGACGACCAGATATTTGAAGAGGCATTTGACCTCATTATCCGGCAGCATTCTGACCGGAAGAACCCGGTTACGCGAGAATTGATTCGCAGCTGGCGGTCCCGCAGCGCTGCACACGAAGCTGCCTGGAGGGAAGCAATGCATATCCACTCCATGTCAGGAGAAGCCGTCAGGGCCCGGCAAGCGGTGACTGTGGCCAAGCCGGACTTATCGCGGCGTCGTTTCGTGCTTGGTGGTGGCGTTGCCTTCGCGACCCTTGGTGTCGGCTTACTCGCCGGCCCGGAACTGCTTTTGCGCATCAAGGCCGACGATAAGACGTCGACCGCTGAGTTGCGACACGTTTCACTTGAGGACGGCACGCTCGTGTCACTGGGCCCTGACAGCGCGATATCCTCGACCTTCACATCCGCCCGCCGGCGTGTCGAACTGCTGGAGGGAATGGCCTATTTCAACGTAGCAGCAGATGAAACTCGTCCATTCCAGGCCGTCGCTGATAAATTTGAAGTGTCCTCGTTCAGCGGTGGCTTTGACCTGAGTATGGATGCCGGCCTCATCAATATCGCTGTTGAAAGAGGCGATGCCGATGTCCTGATAGGTAGTTCAACGAGACAGGGCTTGAACCTGGTCACTGGAGACTGGCTCTCCATTGACGGGGAGACCCTGAACGTCGAACGAGGCCGGCGTACGCCCGAACAAATTGCTGCATGGCGTAGCGGAATGCTTGTGGTTGAGCAGGAAACGATTTTCTCAGTCATCGCGCGCATAGCCCGCTGGAAGCGAGGCAAGATCGTGATTGCCGACCGCAGCCTTGGCGCCCAGAAGATTAGTGGCGTTTACAACCTGCATAATCCCCTTCGTGCGCTTGCAGCTGCTGTCCAGCCACGGGGTGGAACCGTGCGGGAATTGACGCCCTGGCTCACCGTCATTACAAAAATCTAGAATTTTTTTCTGCCTGGGGGAGAAAATTTTCGACCGCCGTTCGTTTTAATAATTAGTTAGGACTTGCGCTACCGCCAAAGGCCAAAGCCATTCCTATCAGATTTTAAAACTATACGGGGGTCTGATGAGTTCTTCCAATGGAGTTGATGGTGCTCGCCGCTTTACTCGCAAGCATGTCGTGGCGGCTGCCCTTTGGGGATCTGTTGTTATCCCCGCAGCGGTGGTTGCGTCATCAAAGACTGTCTACGCTCAAACGTCACAGAATGTAACCTTCAGCATTCCTCCTGGGGCGCTATCGGGAGCATTGGCGGAATTCGGGCGTCAGTCCGGCATTCAGGTTACGTATCCTCCGGAGGTTGCTACCGGTAAGAGGTCGTCCGGTATATCGGGTGCAGTGCCTCCGGGCGTCGCTCTTGATCAGATACTCCGAGGCTCGGGCCTGTCCTACAACTTCACGAGTACAGATACCGTCACGATCAATGATCTGGTGTCGTCAGCCCATGCACCACTGGCGGATGATGGCTCCATGATGCTCGACACCATCACTGTTACTGCAGCCAAAGGTGTCAGCCCGGCCGATGCGCCTTATACGACAGCTGGGTCCAGCGCCTACATCTCCGGTGAGCAGATCGAGCGGTTTCGGGGCACCTCGGTCGGTGATTTTCTCTCGGGCGTGCCCGGCGTGCTGAACGGCGACAGCCGCAACTCGGGCGCGGTGGACGTCAACATCCGCGGCATGCAGGGCCAAGGGCGCGTGCCGGTCCTTGTCGATGGCGCTTCCAATGAGACGTCAGTTTACCAAGGGTATAACGGCTCGACTTCCCGTAGCTATATCGATCCTGATTTCATTGGGTCTGTGTCGATTGAAAAAGGGCCGAGTATGGGAGCTGATGCCACCGGTGCAACTGGTGGCGTGGTTCGCATGAGTACGATTGGCATTAACGACATTCTTCTTCCGGGTAAGAGCGTCGGTGTGCGACTTAAAGGTAGCTTTAATACCAACAGTTCATCCGTGCCCGCAGCGGGAACAGCGACTGAATTGGTGAACCGACCATCGTTTCTCGACCCCACAGGAGGCGCTGGTAGCATCGCAATCGCCGGCACAACCGAGCTTGTAGATGTGGTCGCCGCATACGCTCGCCGAAAGAGTGGCAATTATCATTCGGGGAAAAATGGGTATGACGGAGACTTGTCGCAGTACAAGCCAAAGCAGGAAGTTTTCAATACCTCGCTTGACAATGAGTCTTGGCTTTTGAAGGGCAAGTTAAAGTTTGAGGATGGCCATTCGCTTGAGCTCGGGTATACACGATATCTGAGTGATTATGGCCATATCTTAGGGTCTCAGGCGTGGGGGTTGAGTTCTTTGTTGCCTTATCAAGGGTATCGGAGCTCCATTGACTTGGCTACATACACCGCACGTTATCGATTGAGGCCGGATGACAGTAATTTTATTGACCTCAAGGTTGATTCTTTTTTTTCAAAAGTTGACAACAGGGTGAATTCGGCGACCCTCTCAGGAGGCATTCTGAATCCCCAGTACTTCTGGGTCGGCTCAGAGAGGTGGGGGGTGAATGCCTCCAATACATCTCGTTTCTATACGGATGTCGGTGATTTCAAACTGGAATATGGTGGGGCATTCACTCGCGAAACTGTGGGGCTGCCAGATGGAGTTGACAAGGACTGGTATACATCGACTCAGTTTTTGCCTCGTGATGGCTGGCGAAAAGAAACCAGTGGCTTTACGACGTTGGAGTGGAAGCCGCTCGACTGGTTAACTTTAAATGGAAGCACTCGCTATTCCCATTTTGAAACGATGGATAAAAGCACCACGCTCACGGAGCCATTCGAACGCAAGGATGGGGGCTGGTCACCGGTTGGTAGCGTGACTGTTGAGCCGCTTGCAGGATTCCAGGTTTATGGCAAATACGGTAGCGTTCTGCGTTCGCCTAGTGTGTTTGAGTCACTGACGAGCCCATCTTTCATTTATCCGGTCGAGGAGAATCCGGTTTCGCCTGAGAGAGCCAAGACTTTTGAATTAGGGGCTAACTATCTAAAAGATGGTTTGTTGCTTCCTGATGACAAGCTACGTCTGCATGCGGCTTATTTTGATAGTCATATCGATAATTATATAACGAGAGCAAATATCGCTCGCGAAAGGCCTACCCGGCCTGGTACGTATTCATATGTGCTTGGGCGCTTGAATCTGGATTATGCCAAGATGCGCGGAATTGAGATGTCAGCGGAATACGACGCGGGGAGATATTTCGGGGGCATCGCATGGAATCATTATATCGATGTAATGTTCTGTGCGCCAGAAGGCGTGCTTGCCGCTACAGCGCAACGGTGCTCCGCAAGTGGAATCTCCAACAGTTTTTCCGTTCAACAGGTGCCGCCGAAAGACACCGTGACGCTTAATCTCGGGGCACGCTTCTTTAATGAGAATCTCACAGTCGGTTCGCGACTCACCTATGTTGGAAAGCGATATGTAAAAGACGACGGCGCAGGTGCAACAGCGTCTTCAGGCGTGAGTTACGTTCATGCATCAAACTGGAATCCCTACACGTTGGTTGATCTCTATGCAAGCTACAAGATCAACGACAACGCTACGTTCGATTTCGCAGTCGATAACCTGACAGATCGTTATTACGTCGATGCACTTAACGCTGTTCCGGTGCCAGCTCCTGGTCGTACCGTGCGCGGAAGCCTGACTGTCAAATTCTAGATATTGCAGACGACCGCTGCGAGCGTGCCGTGCTGAGAGGTGTTTTATGTACGAAGAACTTCTGCGGGAAGAGCTGTTGAGCCGTTGCAAACGGTTGAAAGCGGCCACCCATGAAGCACACGACCGACTCGACAAGCGGATCATGGCTGGCGACCCCTTTGCCGACCGCGAACGCTATGGACGCTTTCTGGACGTGCAGTACCGTTTCCATCACCAGGTCGATCGGCTCTACTGCCACGATGAACTAGACGCCATCATTCCTGACCACCAGGGCCGGCGGCGTCTGGGCCTGATACGCAAGGACATGCAAGACATTGGCGCGGATATCCCGGATTTGCGCGAAAGCGATGCAGATCCGATCGACTTGCCGAGCGCCTTGGGGTGGCTTTATGTTGCCGAGGGCTCCAATCTTGGCGCCGCATTCCTGCTGAAAGAGGCGGCCAAGCTCGGCCTCTCCGAAGACTTTGGTGCGCGGCATCTGGCTGGAGCGCCGGAGGGGCGCGGTCGGCATTGGCGCGCTTTTACGACGGCACTCGATGGAATGGAGCTGGATGGGGCGGCGGAAGACCGCCTCATCCAGGGCGCACGCGCAGCCTTCGCTTGTGTCCGCTCGCTTGTCGATTTGCGCTTCGGCGGCTGAATGAACGGACAAGATGCCGTGTTCTATCGGCCAGAGGAAGCGATAGCAGCGGCCATTCCAGGCCACAGGGCTAAGCGGTGGATTGGCGCGGGCGTGGTGGCGGTCGCGCTGCATGGCGGAGGCCTGCTGTGGCTCTTGTACCAGCCACCGTTGGCCGCCGCCGACAATGCACCGCCGCCGGCCATCATGATTGAGCTGGCTGATATGTCCGAAGCCGTCATAGTCAACCAGAATGAAATCTCGGCTGACCAGAAAACGGCCACGGAGAGCCAGCCGACCGAAAAGGTGGACAGGACCGAGAACAGACCAGTTGAGCACCAGCGTAAAAAAGTCGCGAAAACCAGGCCTAAGCCTGTCGAGAAACCGTCCGAAACGGCGGGTCTGGTGCGGGAGGAGATGGTGAAACCGCTCGAAAGCGCCGAAGCGACGCAGCCGGTGTCGCACCCTGCGCCGCCTGAGCAGAAACGTGAAGAGGCCAAAACGGAACTCGCACAGGCCATGCCGAGCCAACCGCAGGCAGCGTCGGAACAAGCGGTCGAGGCGAAAGCCCAGGTTCTTCAGTCGAACCGCGACGCGGCCCGGCAGTCGACATCCGGGTTGTTCTCGTCGTCGGTGACTCCGGCGACATGGCAGGCGCGGCTGATGGCCCATCTTGAGCGCCGCAAGCGATATCCGGCGGATGCGCGCTCACGCGGCGAGACCGGCACGGTCTACGTCCGGTTCAGCATCGACGATGCTGGCAACGTTCTGTCCATCACGCTTGCACGTTCTTCAGGGCACGGCGAACTGGATGACGAAGTCTTGTCGCTGGTGCGGCGCGCGTCGCCGGTGCCTGCTCCGCCATCGGGTGCGAACAGGACCATTACCGCGCCCGTGCAATTCTCCGTGAAAGGATGAGCACAGCAATAATTACATTTATGTTAATAACGCAAGTAATTATGAGTGGGTAAGTTAAATGATTTTCGCCATTGACCAGATATGACAACCAGCTTCGCTGATTGCGATTGACGGGACAAGGCAGCTAGGCATTCGGAGTGGTTTTTGTCATCCAAAACGGCTCCGTCATGCGGTGTGTTGTAAATCAATCCATTAAGGAGATTTCTATGATTCAGATCATGAAGAAAACAGTCCTGGCTGTCGCGGTTTTAGGTGTAATCGGAACGGCTCAGGCTGCTGTAGTTGGAAATCAGAGCTACACTGAAACTGGGGGGCTTCGCGTTACTAAAACCACTGCAACCACGCCGGTGACCGCAGCTTATGTTGATGGGCAACTGGGTAGTATACCTGTTGCAACTACTCATTTTGCGTTATCAAGTTATCAAGACTCTACGGGTGTCTATAAATGGAGTGGCCGTGAAATTGTTGCAAATGGCGATGCGCCCGGTCCTGAGATTCCTGCGGCTAATCATTCCGGTCTTGGCGTTTGGTCCTTTGCCCAGGTCGGCAGTCAGGATGTCTGGTTTGGCGAATGGGATGCAGAATCTACCACCGCTGCCATCGGCACCAAGGTGGCCGGTACCCATACTGTCTGGTACAACGGCGAAAATGGTGATGTAGCCACCACGTTGCCAACCGCCGCACCTGTCAGCTATACCGTGCGGTCGATCAACAACTACTCCGGTTCCACGCTTCCAACCAGTACGTTGACGGCTAACTTCGCCACTGGCGCGGCCAGCTCAACGGGCGATATCGGCTTCACGAGCGGCACGATCAGCACCGTAGGCTCCGATGTCCAGCTCGCGGCTAACAACGTCAGCGTCGCCAGCGCCAGTGGTACGGGCGGTACGCTGGATGGCAAGTTCTACGGAACCGGCGCTTCAGCCGTCGCAGGTATTGTCACTTTCTCTGACCGGACCAAGGACACCGCCTTCGGTGGTTCCAAAAATCCATGAGTAAAACGCCGTTGACAATGGCGCTCCGGACTCATTGGCAGTCGTAACTTTGCAGGAAATGTTCGTCAATGAATTCCGATAGTGCTTGTACCTTGAGCAAGGGCAGGTTTCCTCACGCCCTTGCTCTTTTCAGCGCCGGCCCTGACGCCCCGGTTTCGCTGCCGGAAATGTTGAGGAGGCTTGCGCGCTCGATTTCCGGAAAATTTGCCTATGCGACATCCACTGGCTTCATCCGCGGTTTCCAGTCCAGAACAGCGGCAGTCCCTGTCTCAACAGCACCAATCACAGCGGCTGTCCCAGAATGTTTCGTTGGGCCTGCTTCTCATGCAAGGCCTGCTCCCGCTCATGTTCGGCGTGATGCCGACTGCATCCTTCGCGGCACAGGATCGTGATGACACACGTCGCTTTCTTGAACAAAACGTCGAGCGCCAGGCGGCGGATCGTGAACGCGAACTTCTGAAAGACGAGGTCAGCCCGCCCCAGGGACAACGGCCGACGCTGACCATCAACGGCCAGTCTTACAAGGTAGAGCGAACTGCCAGCGCGCTTGGGCGAGCCCTTTACCTGTCGCTTCAATACCATCAATGGAGCGCGGCGAAACAATTCCTGGCCGAGTATCTGACATTGCCGGACCGCGACCCCTTGCTGGTGCACTATGCGCAAGGAACGCTGGCGCGCGTGCATGGGCAGATGAAGCAGGCGGAAGCGGAGTTCCGCACATTGTTGGAATTACGGCCCGGCTTCCTGCCAGGGCGCCTTGAGCTGGCACGCGTCTTGTTCGAGAATGGGCAGGAGCGCGAAGCCGAAGAGAATTTCTCGCATATCCTTTCGTCCATCGATGCCTCAGACCCCAAGACCGCCGGCGTCCGCAAAACGATTGAGACCTATCGCGATGCGCTGAGACAGCGTCAGGCCTGGACGGGGTCGTTCTCGTTCGGCCCTTCCTGGTCTGATAACGTCAACCGCACGTCCGCGAGTCGGACCTGCCTGTTGGCCGACAACACTGGCTTCTGTTACTACGAGCGCACGCTTCCCAAGGCGATCAGGGCCAGCGGTACGGATTTCGACGCCAGCCTGCAGAAGCGGATTCCGCTGCGCGGGCATCATGGCCTCTATACGCGTTCGCTGCTTTACGGCACCCAGTATCGTCAACACGGCGACTATAACGAAACCACGTTCACGACCCAGGCTGGCTATAGCTATCGTGATGACCGACAGCAGATTTCCCTGGGTCCATCATTTGAATATTACGAGTGGGGCAACGACGGCTTGTATGGCGCGTGGGGGCTGCACGGCGAGTGGAGCTATACGCTCTCGCCGGCGTCACTCGTCAAGCTGGAGGGAGATTACAAGGATCTGCACTATCGCCGCGAACTCTACGCGCGGAACTTCAATGGCGCGCAGCATTCGCTGTATGCGACGTACTTCAGGGATGTCGGCGCAGGCTGGACGCTTTTTGGGGGAGTTGATTTTGTCGACAGCGATGCCAGGGCGGAGGCCAATTCCTATCAGCAGAAAGGGATGCGGGCGGGGGCGTCGGTACGGGTTGCCGGATTCCAGGGAACCTTGTTCGCGGCCTACCGAATGCGCGATTATGATATTTACAGCCCCTTGCTGGAGGCGAGGCGCAAGGACGAAGAGCAGAATTATACCTTCGTGCTGAAAGCCGAGCGCTGGCAGGTGGCGGGTTTCGTTCCAAGCCTCACCTACCGGTACAACAAAGTGAAAAGTAACGTTGACTGGCTCTATTCTTACAACCGCAATGATGTCAGCCTGAAAATGGAGTACACGTTCTGAACGGGTACTTCCTCCTCGCCGTAGCAAAGGTTATCGCAGTGCAGGCGTAGCGCGCCACCACGACGGGATGAGCCCTGTCATGCCAGGCACCGCATGCAGGTGCCTGGTGAAAAGAAAGCCTCCGGGAGCCCTGCGCATCGAGCTGGTTCCCAGCCCATTCGTAAACGAATTGTCCCAGGAGTTCGCCGCGTGTAAAGCTGCTGACGCGCGGCAATACTTCGTAGGCGTCAGTGTCGTGGTTTCTCGATGGTGAGCATGAAAGTTCATGTGGTCAGGGAACTAACATTCCCTGTTCATTCGAAACTCTACGAATACAGGCTTTTCTTCGTGGAAAGAACCAATAATAAAGCATAAAAATCGAGTTAAAGATTAATTTATACATGCGGTATACAGGATTGCCGTAAGTTTGCTTATGTTTACATTTGGTTTACTGAACTATAAATAGAATGATTTTTATTTGCACTATCAAATTATTCTGCGGTGACCTTATGTATAGAAATTTTTCAAAAAACCTGCTCGTCTCCGCCTTGCTCTGCGCATCATTCAGCAGCCTGGCAACGCAATATCCCCTCACCGTGACGGATCTGGACGGGCGCAGCGTGACGCTCCCACATGAGCCGCAGCGCATCATCCTGCAGGACGGCCGCGACATCATGGCGCTGGCGCTACTGGACCGGGACAACCCCTTCAAGCGTGTGGTCGCATGGAACAACCTGGCGAAGCGGCAGGACGTCGCCACCTGGCAGCTGCTGAAGGAGAAATGGCCGCAATCTGCCCAGATCCTGGACATGGGTTTCAGCGACAAGGGGAACGTGAACCTTGAGAGCGTCATCGCCCGACAACCTGATCTGATGGTTGCGCAGTTGCGCGCCAAACCCGCGCTGCAGGAAAGCGGCGTGATCGATAGACTGAGCGCGCTGCACATCCCGGTGATCTTCGTCGACTATGAAGTGAACCCGCTCAAGGACACCGCGCCCAGCATCGACTTGCTGGGGCAGATCATCAACCAGGAAAGCAACGCCAAGGCCTACACCGACTATTACCGTCAGCGGCTGCAGGCGATTCATCAGAAGACCGACGCCATCACGCCCAAGCCCCGTGTATTCGTCGAAGCGCTGGCCGGCAACAGCGACGCCTGCTGCTTCACCCACAGCCACAGCGGCTGGGGTGGACTGGTTGAAGCGGTCGGCGCCAGCAACATTGGCTCGCAACTGCTGCCCGGCGCCTCCGGCTTCGTATCGCTGGAAAAAATCATCAGCCTCCAGCCTGACGCCTACATCATGACCGGCTCCAGACGCGGCAACAGCCAGGTTCTGCCACTGGGCTACCAGGTCACCCCGCAACAGGTTGACGCGCAGGCGCAGACGCTGCTGGCGCGCACTGGCATCGGCGAAATTTCGGCGGTGAAGAACCAGCGCTCTTATGGCGTCTATCACCACTTCTACAACCATCCGTGGAACATCGTCGGCATAGAATACCTGGCCAAGGATATCTATCCCCAGGCGTTCAGCAATCTGGCCCCGGACGAGACTTACCGCTACATCGTGCGCCACTTCACCACTTTGCCCGACCAGCCGTTCGTGTTTTCCTGGCGCCAGGGAGAGTAAACCCGCATGAAGACCTTTGCTGAGCCGCACACAGCGGTTCGGTCAGCAGACGATCGGCGCTTGGTGGCAGACTATCGCCAGATCGTGCGCCGCCGCCTGGCAATGATCCTGCTGCTGATCCTGCTGATCCTCGCCTCCCTGCTGCTGGACTTCGTGATGGGGCCGTCCGGGCTGTCGCTGCACACGCTATGGCAGACCCTGGTGCTCCCCGCCAGCGCCAGCGACGGCATCCGCGCAATCGTCTGGGACATCCGCCTGCCGTTCGCGCTGATGGCCATCATCGTGGGCCTGGCGCTCGGCCTGGCCGGCGCCGAGATGCAGACCATCCTCAACAACCCCCTCGCCAGCCCGTTCACGCTCGGCGTGTCGTCGGCGGCCGCCTTCGGCGCGGCGCTGGCCATCGTGCTGGGGCTGGGCATTCCGGGCCTCCCGGCGCAATGGCTGGTCCCGGCGAACGCCTTTGTCTTCGCCCTGCTGGCCGCTCTGCTGCTCGATGGCATCACGCGCTGGACGCGGGTCGCCACATCCGGGGTGGTCCTGTTCGGCATCGCTCTGGTCTTCACCTTCAACGCACTGGTGGCAATGCTGCAATTCGTGGCCAACGAAGACACCTTGCAGGGCCTGGTGTTCTGGACCATGGGCAGCATTGACCGCGCCTCCTGGCCGAAGGTGGGGATACTGTTGGGCGTGCTGGCGGTGGTGATGCCGCTGTCGGTCGCCAGTTCCTGGAAGCTGACCGCGCTGCGCCTGGGCGAGGACCGCGCCATCAGCTTCGGCATCAACGTCCGACGTCTGCGTTTGAGCACGCTGCTGCGCATCAGCATCCTGTCGGCCATCTCAGTGGCATTCGTGGGGCCGATCGGTTTTATCGGCCTGGTCGCGCCCCATATCGCCCGACTGATATTCGGCGAGGACCATCGCTTTTACCTGCCCGCCAGTGCGTTGATCGGTGCTCTGGTCCTCTCGCTGGCTTCGGTGGCATCGAAGAATCTGATACCCGGCGCCATCATCCCGGTCGGGATTGTCACCTCGCTGATCGGCGTGCCGTTCTTCCTGAGCATCATCCTGCGCCACAAGGGGAATATATGAGTCAGCAGACAGCCGGCCTTGCCTTGCGCCGGTTCAGCGCCGGCTACCCCAGGCGCCCGGTGATCGAGGATCTGAACGTCCCCCAGCTGGCGCGCGGCCAGATCATTGCCCTGCTGGGACCCAACGGCAGCGGCAAATCCACCTTGATGCGGGCGATGGCGGGGCTCGGATCATCGTCGGGGGAATTGTTGCTCGATGGTGCAAACCTGCTCGCGCAGCCCTTCGCTCAACGCGCCGAGAAAGTGGTCTATCTGCCGCAGACCTTGCCGTCGGGCGTGCATTTGCATGTGCTTGAATCGGTAATCGTCGCCGCCCAGGCCGGCGCGGGCCTGCGCGTCCCGGACAAACAGCAGGAGGTCATGGCGCTGCTGCACCAGCTGGGCATCGGGCATCTGGCGCTGCAGTATCTCGATCAGCTCTCGGGCGGGCAGAAACAGCTCGTCGGACTCGCGCAGTCGCTGATCCGTCAGCCCGACCTTCTGCTGCTGGACGAGCCGCTCAGCGCGCTGGACCTGAATTACCAGTTCCACGTGATGGAGCTGGTGCGCCGTGAAACCCGGCGGCGCAACATCGTCACCCTGGTGGTGGTGCACGACATCAATATCGCGCTGCGCCACGCCGATCACGTGCTGATGCTCAAGCGCGGCCAACTGCTGGCCGATGGTGCGCCCGCCGCAGTCATCACCCCACAGACGCTGGCCAGCGTCTACGGCGTGCGGGGCCGCGTTGAGCCCTGCTCGCGAGGCGTGCTGCAGGTCATGATCGATGGGCTGGTCGGGCCATGAGGCATGCCTCTAGGGCAATCGGGGGAACTCCTCCGATTGCCCAGAACATTCAGCCTGATTGCGACAGGCAACCGGGCTTTATCTTTGCAAATTGACAGGTCAATGAATTATGAAAAAGCTGATCACCTGCGTCATCATGAGCGGAACCTTGGCGCCCACATGGGCTTTTGCCAATTTTTTGAACGACAGTCATGTCGATCTGACTGCCCGTACAATGTATTACAACAACGACAGCAGAAACACGTCCTCCAGCCAGCCGACCGGCGAGCAACTCGGTCAAGGTTTCATCATCAACGGGCGTTCCGGATATACGGATGGTCCTGTTGGTTTCGGAGTAGATGCCATTGGCCTGCTCGGGCTGAAGATTAACGGCGCTGATGGACACAACACCGCTACCGGAATGTTTCCCCAGCACGCTGACAATAGCGCGCCGGGCAGCTTTGCTTCAGCCCGTCTGGCGCTGAAGGCGAAAGTCAGCAAGACCAATGCCAGAGCTGGCTTCCAGAAATTGAACCTTCCGGTCATCAAAACCAATGACGGAAGATTGCTCCCGTCGCTCTACCGTGGCTACACCCTGACGTCATCCGACTTTGACAACCTGACGCTGGATGCCGGTTTCATCGATCGGGCGCAGGGGCGCAACCAGACGCATTTTCAGAAGCTGAAATCTTCTGGCAAAGCGAGCGGATATAGCTCCGGGTTCAGCTACGCAGGTGGGCGTTATACGCCGGTGAAGCAGCTTGCGTTGAGCTATTATTACGCGCGGCTCAATGACTTCTACCAACAGCACTATGTCGGTGCGATGAAGACCTTCACGATTGCGCAGGACAACAAGCTGAAGGTGGATCTTCGCTATTTCAACAGCCGCAACGATGGGCGCCGATACGGCGGCAACGTTGACAATGATGCGTTCGGCGGGATGCTCTGGTGGTCGAACCCCGTGAATACTTTTGGTCTGGGCTACCAAAAGCTGACAGGGTCCAGCAATTTCCCATATCTCGATCCAGGGCAAAGCGTCGATGGAATTTCCACCAATACAACCGGCGGTGCGACGGGACTGATCAGCGATTCGCCGCTTTCCAAATTCAGGACGGCCCATGAACAGGCGATTGTCCTGCGCTACAGTGCCAATCTGTCGAGCCTTGGGTTGACCGGTCTCCACTTCAACAGCAGCTATGTTTCAGGAAGCCACGCGCAGGCGACGAAGAAAAGCGGAGACCAGAACGAGTGGGTCCGCACCCTGGGGCTTAGCTATGATGTGCCCGAGGATGTCGTGAAGGGCGTTACGATCGCCTGGAAGAATGTGGCATACCGTACCAACATCACAGGCACACACAGCCAGGATCAGAACATTCTGTTGGTCAGCTGGAACTACGGGGTACTTTAATAAAAAATGGAGGAGTCGGCTGGTTCGGCATCACCGAACGCCACCAAGAGGTTTCGCAGCGGTAGTCAGCCATTGGCAGGCGTTATTTCCTTTTCATTCCACCTGCTTAATGCTCTGGTCGGCGGATAGCAAATCGAGGGCGGACAACAGCGTATCGCCTTCGACCGGTCCGGACAATACGAGCGTCCGGCCGCTCTTCCCGTCGATCAGTTTCACGGTCGGCGTGGCGGTGATACGCTCATTTGAGGCCTCGCTGGCTTGTGCCTGAATGATTGCCTGTGGTCGGAGACTGTTCAGGCAGGTTTGGATAGCTGGCGTAAGCGATGGGTACGCGATGTTATCAGGGATGCCCGCGCCGTCGCTGCGGGTGTGTTGATAGATCCAGGTGACTGCTTGCCAGAATCCCGTATGACCTCCGGCTTCGCCGACGCATTCGGCCAGGCGCGCTTGTTGTGACGCCGCCGGTTCATGCATGGGGAGTGGCAGGTGGTGCCATTGCAGGTTCGTCTCAGTGTGTTGATCAATCCATGTCTTGAGCGTCGGGTAGTAGCTCTTGCAATACGGGCATTCCAGATCGGCGTACAAAACCAAGGTAAAACGTGCGTCGGCCCTGCCGTAGCGCCATGGTGGTCCCGCCTGAAAATGTTGGCTGACGGCGTTATCGGCGCCGATCTTTGGTGAAGAGCCGGACGGGTTCGCCAAGTACCAAATACCCAGGGCCACCAGTAGGGCCGCAAGAGCCACCACGGGGCCCAGCCTGCGGCTAAGGATAAAACGTGAGAAAGGAGAAGATTGCATGACAGGTTCCCGATTGCCCGCCGAAAGGTCGGTATGTTAGACGCCGGTTCTTCATCACAGTCGAACACAAGGGGCTTGTTCCGGATGCAAACAAAGCGCATTTCCCCCGATCCGGGTTGTTGGCGGCTCTTCGATTTTTAAAGCTGGCATCTGGTTACATGTCGAGGTGCTCATGTCGTCAGAAACGACATGAAGCTTCAACGTGTCGTTATTTCATCAAAAAAAGAACATGTTCCGTTGACGTGTCGTCGGCAGCGACATAAGCTACGAACATGTCGCTGAAATGAGATTTTTGCATTATGAATGACGCTTCACTTGCCTGGCGCCCGGAGCACCCCCACAACCAACTGCTGGCGCTGCCACCGGCGCATGAACTGGAAACCCGGACCGTGCTCAAGGCCTGCATCGAGGCGCGCGCCGCGCTGGCCGAGCTCAAGCAGGCGGCCGAACTCATCCCCAACCAGGCGATGCTGATCAACACCATTCCGCTGCTGGAGGCCAAGGACAGCTCGGAGATCGAGAACATCGTCACCACGACCGATCAGCTGTTCCAGTATGCGCAGGGTCAAGACAATGCCGACCCCGCCACCAAAGAGGCGCTGCGCTACCGCACCGCGCTGCACCAGGGGTTTCGGTCGCTCAAGACGCGGCCGCTGTGCACCGCCACCGCCGTGGACGTCTGCCGCACCCTGAAAGGGGTGGACATGGACATCCGCCGCACGCCGGGCACCCAGCTCTCCAACGACCGCACCGGCGAGGTGGTCTACACCCCACCGGAAGGCGAAGCCCGCTTGCGCGACATGCTGGCCAACTGGGAGCGCTTTCTGCATAACGAGACTGGACTAGATCCGCTGATCCGAATGGCCGTGGGTCACTATCAGTTCGAAGCCATCCACCCCTTCACCGACGGCAATGGCCGCACTGGCCGCGTGCTCAACATCCTCTACCTCATTCAGGAAGATCTGTTGAACCTGCCCATCCTTTACCTCAGCCGTCATGTGATTGCCCACAAGGCCGATTACTACCGCCTGCTGCTTGGCGTGACGCGGGATGAGGCCTGGGAACCCTGGTTGATCTTCATGCTGCAAGCCGTGGCCGAGACGTCCAAATGGACCACCGGGAAGATTGCGGCCATCCGCAGACTGGCCGAACACACCACCGAGTACGTGCGCACGCGTCTGCCCAAGGTCTACACCCGTGAACTGGTGGATGTCATCTTTGAGCAGCCCTATTGCCGCATCGGCAACCTGGTGGACAAGGGGATTGCCCAGCGCCAGGCCGCCTCGCGCTATCTGCATGACCTGGCCGACCTGGGGGTACTGCATGAGATGCCGCTTGGTAAAGAAAAGCTGTTCATACATCCCAGGCTGATGCAGTTGCTCAACCGGGACAGCAACCACTTCCAGCCTTACGCCTGATGAACGTACCAGCCGTGCGACCCGGCGCATCGCAAACGGGCTGGCCTGGCCGGTTTTACACGCAAAAGCGGTAGGCCAATTCTCCGGTCAGTCCAGTGCGTCCAGCGGCAACGAGTTGATGCCGCGAGCCCGGTCGATCTTTTCCGCGACCTTGAAGGCAGCATCGAGCTCGCTAATGCCCAACTCTTGCATCAGCTGGTAGCGCTCCGCCTTCTCTTCCGGCTCGGTCATGGCAAGCGCCAGGTACAGGCTTGGCGGGACGGCGCGGAACAGTAATTCCATCGACTTCGAGAGGATCACACCTTCGGTGAATTTGCCGGCCTCTTTCCTCGCCGAGAGCATCAGGGCTTTCTGCGATGGGTTGAGTTCGCGGAAGCGGGCGATCTTCTCCACTTCATCGGGCGGCATGCTGAGGCACACCCACCATTCGATCATGTTGAGCATGGGTTCGGCCGCTTTCGGCAGGTCGTCGAGGTTTTGTGTAGCAAGCCAGTACCAGGCCCCCAGCTTCCTCCACATTTTCGTGATTTTTACAACATAGGGTGCGAGTAGCGGGTTTTTGGTGATGATGTGGCCTTCATCTGTCACATTGATGATGGGACGGCCGAGGAACTGATCGCGTTCGGCAATGTTGTTCACCGTGTTGATCAGGCTGATATAGGCGATGGAGAGCTGTGCGTTGTAGCCTTCCCGCGCGAAGGTCGCCAGATCAACGATGGTGATGTCCGCCTCCGGCCACGGTGTACCGGGCCTGTCGAACATTTCACCGTCGATCCCCTGGCAGAACATATCCATCGCATCCGACATTTCCAGCAGACGCGTACGGCGCGTTTCAGGCAAGGTTGGATCGCGGCCGCGTTCGCGCAGCGCATCGCGGACGTCGCGGGTCAACACCGTACGCTTCTCCGACACGCAGCGCTGTGCGGCCTCAAGGATGCATTGACGGATCAGGCTGCGGTCGGCCCGCGTCATTCGGGCTTCCTCTTTGTCCTCGCCGCCAGTGATCATCAGCCGGGCGGTAATTTCCAGTTCGCCCAGCACGTCACGCTGCTCGTCACCTTCAGTTGATTCCTCTTCTGCGCTGTCCTCGTCCAGCGCATCGGCATCGAGCGTCTGTACCTGGCTCGGCGTATCGACGAGGCGCCAGGCATCGGCAAACGGTGCGAGGCTCACGCCGGCGCCGGGTGACAGCTTGACGCGATGCACAGTGAGGCCCAACCGCGCCGCAAAATCACCGAACAACCCGAAGCTGTTACCCGCTTCCACGATGAACATTCGCGGACGGTAAATTGCGGTGATCTGGTTGAGGATGTTGTTCAGGGTCGCGCTCTTGCCCGAGCCGGTGGGTCCGAACAGGAACAGGTGCGCGTTCATCTGTCGATCAAGGCGGTTCAGGGGATCGAAAGTGATCGTGCCGCCGCCACGGTTGAAGAAGGTGATGCCCGGATGGCCGGTTCCCTGGCTGCGTCCCCAGACCGGCGCCAGATTGGCCGCGTGCTGGGCAAACATGAGCTGGGTGTACCACTGCCGTTTGTCCTTGCCGGGATCGTAGACGCAGGGAAGCCAGCGCAGGTAGCTGTTGAGCGGCGCCACTTCGTCTTCCTCGCGCACCGGCTGCAGGCCGGCATTGAGCAGGACATTGCCGAGCTGAAGGCCGCGCATATCGAGATCGGCGAGATCGCGCCCGCGCAGGTAGAACGCCAGCGAAGCGCGATAGAGCTTGTGCGAACTGCCAATCAGCCCGCGCGCCTGCTGCACATCTTTGAGCGCCTGTTCCGATGCCAGGGTTTCGCCGACCGCTTTCTTCGCCAGATGGTTCAGATGGGCTTCGAGAATGTCCTGGGGGGTGATCACAAGGGTGAGGCACATGGTCGTGTCCTCGGGCATCTGGTCGAACAGGGCATTGATGGCGTCACCGCCTTTGCGGGTTTCGCCGGTCAGATGGCCGGTTGCCGGCGGGTTGCGCAGGCGGTCGAGCACGATGGTGCGATGGGGCATGCCGTCGAAGAACCAGAGGCCGTTGTCGACATCGGATCTCGGCTGGCCGAAAAACAGCCGCTGCGCGAAATCGGCGCCGCTGGCAAGTTCCAGTTCGTCCTCTCCGGTCGCTTCCGGATAGGACGCCAGACGATAGAACCGCTCACGGTCTTCGTCTGTCGGACCCAGCAGGGCGGGACCGGGATTGAACCAGGGCAGCAACCAGGCATGGATAGCGGCGGCATCCAGGCGGTGCGCCTGCACGCCGGCATTAGCGAGGCCGCCGGCCAGGCGTTCGCAGACGATATTCAGCGCCTGCTCGGGCGATTGCCCGCGTCGGGCCGGCGTATTGCCGACGCGCCGGTAGACGACCAGCCGAACACGCCGCGTCTGCCCGCGCCAGGGCAGACGTGTGACCGTGCGGTCCTCGAACAGCCCTCCCTGCCTGGAGACGGCGCGCAGATGGTGGCCGAAGAAGCGCAGGTAGAACTCCGTGAACGCGCTTTCCCTGGCCCGGGGCTGAAGGTAGTTTTCAAGGGTGGAAAGATAGCGGTTCCAGTCGGCGTCATCCTGGGCATACAACTGGAGCACCCAGGGGGACTCGTCCAGTTCATCGAAACTGTCCTGGATCGCGTTTTCCAGCGCATCACGGACCTGTGCCAGCCATGAGGATTCCCGGCCTTCCGTACCGATCGGCATCAGCTCGAAGAATGCGGCGACAGAA
Organism: Erwinia sp. S43; assembly: GCF_016624745.1. Taxonomy (NCBI): domain Bacteria; kingdom Pseudomonadati; phylum Pseudomonadota; class Gammaproteobacteria; order Enterobacterales; family Erwiniaceae; genus Erwinia; species Erwinia sp. S43. The sequence continues at coordinate 38,657 of NZ_JACVTX010000006.1, forward strand.
GCTCCGTCCTCCAGCAGCATGCACCTGGACTCCGGCAGGTACTCTACCCACGGCAGCAGATCGGCAAAGGACGGCGAAACGTCGTACAGCGCCTGCTCGTCGGCCAGCGTCGCGGACCTGCGCCTGGTGTCCCGCTTGCCGGGTTCAGGGATGCCGTGCGCCTGCAACTGCGCGAGGTAGCGCTCCCATGCGTCCGGTGGAGCATCTGGCGAGGAGCCGCTATCGGTATTGGGCGACGAAGCACGGCGCTTGAAGAACGGCCAGTCCATCAGTAATCCTCGGTCCGTTCGCCCGGCATGGCGTATTGCACGCGCTGGTACAGTGGGAAGACGGTGGTGTAGCCGGGGACAGGCACCGGATCGGTCCCCGCGAGATGGGGAAACACGTACATCACCAGATCGGGATTCGGCAGGCGCTGGAACTGCCGGTATATCTCGTTTTGCGCCGTGCGGGTGTAGCTGGCATTGACCGCCGGCGCGGCCTTCACATCGACTTCGGTCAGCGGGCGGCGCAGCGACTGTCTTGCATCGAGCAGTTGCCGGGCGGTCTGGCCGCCGCGGGCGTTGCCGCCGGTTTCCTCGTTCCAGATATCCAGCATGCTCTGCCCATCGTGAGGCAGCAGCTTTTCCTTGCTGGTCGAGCAACCGCCAAGCGCCACGGCGATGACCAGCACCGCCAGGCCGTTAATCCAGATCCTGTGCATCAGAAGCACCTCCGAGACGATGATCGACCTTGCGCCCCTTCGGGTCGTAATCGATGGTGAGGGGTTGTTCGAGATGAACCGCGACCCTGGCGCCGGGCTTGACGTACACGGCCGCGAACGCCTGGCCGTAGAGCTTGTTCACCCACTGCGACATGTCCTGGACGCCACCGGCCAGGATGCGGCCCATCGCTTCGTTGCCGGAAATGCCGACCGTGCCAAGCGAGCCGTTGTTGTTGGCGACGACCGCCACGCTGCCGTTGTCCGACTTGATCAGCGACGCCGCACCCGCTCCGGCCGCGGTGATCAGCGCCTGGGTGCCCAGGTATTGCTGAGCGTTGCTGCGCCGTTCACCGCTCACGCAAGGAATGCCATAGGGATCGCTGATCCAGCCGAGGCCATCCTGCGTACTGCTGCTATTGCCGTTGCTGTTCTGCTGGCGGTTGCCGCCACGATCGCCGTCCTCCGGCAGCGTGCGGATGGTGCCGTCATGGAACACGAACGTGACCGAGCGGATCTGCCCGCGCACGCAAGAGAGCGTCCAGTCGCCCGATGCCGTACCGCTGACGACCGCGCCGGCGACATCGGGAATGTCGATGCCGTTTGCGGTGAGATTGTCCGGGCCGATCAGGACTTTGAAGGGGTACGGATCGTTCACGGTCCCATCGATCGGGACGCGCCCGATCAATGCCGTCATCGAAATCGAACCCATCAGCGTGGCGTTGGTCGGTACGGTATAGACCGGCCTGGCGGTGGAGATGCCGGCCGCCTTGGCTCCCGCATCCGCGACCGTCTCCCGGGTGGTGTCCAGCGTCTTCTGTGCCGGGCCGAAGCTGTTCGGGAATGTGAAGCTCCCCGCAGTGCCGGGGCTGCGGCTCTTGCCATCGCTGCGCGCATCTTCCGGCTCGATCCAGCGCACACCATCGGCTCCGAGCCCGGCGCCATCGCCGGGTTCAAGGCCAAGCCCGACGGGCAGATCGGCATGGCCGTTCTTGCTGCTCAGGTTTTCGAACTGGCGCTGCAGGTCTTGCAGCAGGCCCTGGGTCTGTTGGCGTTCGCTGGCGACCTGTTCGCGGTCATTCTTCAACTGGTTGCGCTCGGTCTCCAGGGCGCTCTGGATACGGCGATCGATGGCGCCCTCGCGCTGACGCAGGCGTTCGTTCTCAGCCTTCTGGGTCTTGTTGTCGGTCAGCGCCGTCTGCAGTTCGGTGCGCAACTGCCGGACCTGGCCGACCAGGGTCGCCACGGTGTCGCGCGGCGTGTCGCCTTCGATGCCAAGCGCCCTTGCTTCTTCGGGCGTGAGCTGGGTCCCACCGTCCCGGCCAGGCTGGCTACCTCCGCCGGAAAACAGCTTCACACCGACGAACACCAGCAGCAGCGCCATCGGAATCATCAACCACTTGAGCAGGCCATTACCTTTCATGACGGCCTCCATCCTTGCGAGCCGGTGTTTTCGGTTCCGGCAGGTTCAGCGCGGCATTGACCGGGCTAATCGTCGGCAACAGCGACTCACCCAGACCGTGCCCCTTTGTCACCAGATAGACGACCGAGGTGTCATCGGGCGTGCCGGCCGGACCCAGCGTGTTGTGCTGGAACGCCCCGGTCATGAAGTCGCCTTGCAGGTCGCGAGGGTCGAGGGAGAGCCAGCGCTTCGAGGTGTTGTTCAGCCGTACCGCCGTCACCCACAAACCATCGAGGCGCCAGGCGGCGAGCGCACGCGCGCGCACCGGCAGGGTTGGCAGCAAGGTATCCAGTGGCAGGTTGCGTTTCAGATTGACGCGCGTGATGCCGGATACGGGCTCGACGGTACGCAGCGGCGCATAAAGGTTCTGGGCCGCATAGCGCGTCAGCACCACCGGAACAGGTGTTTCGCGAGCCGTGCGGGAGATCGCTTGCTGCGTGCCGTTGTCGTCGATCTTTGCCGCCGCCGCGAGGTCACCGTAACGGGTCGGCGCGCCTTCGGCTTCGACGATGCGCACCGGCTCCAGCGGCGCCTGTCCGGCCGGTGCCGGTTCGGCGGCAATGTCCAGCAGGATCAAGGCACCGCTGTCAGCATCCTGCAATTGCAGCCGGGTGGGCTCAATCGGCTCGCTGGCACGCAGGTAGATTGCGCCGCCGGCGCTCTGGACACGCAGGCGGCTGGCCAGCGATGCGGGGACGCCGACGCGGACATTGCGGTCGATGAAGACGACGCGCTCCTGGTCAACATGCAGGGACACCGCCAGCGGCAACCGCTCCCAGCGCAGGATTTCCAGCGCCTGGACCGTGGTAGGCAAACTCGTGGTCACCAGCAGTCCAAGGGCATAAAGGACATGTTTCATGGTGTCTCTCCCAAAGCGCCGCCGAGTCCGCCGGATGTCGTACCGGTCGGTGTCACGGGGTCGGGGGTGGTGATGCGCTGCGGCGCACCGCTGTAGCAGTCGATGGCCAGGCCGAATGGATTACGTTCCGGATCGACGTCCGAACGCACGACCTTGAGGGGGTAGCGCACCAGCGCACGCTTGACCTGTTCGGAGCCGTAGTATTCGTCCGCCGTGACATCGAGCGTGACGATCCAGTCGCGGTCCGAGACCGCCTTTACCCGCAACGTGGGGTCTTCGCCGTAGCCCCGGCCGGGGATCTCGTAGATCCCGCGCACGCGCTGACGCAGCTCGCCGGCCGTGCGGCGGTACTCGTAGTCGTGGCGCAGGAAGCTCTGGCAGGATGGCGTGAAGTAAGGCGACAGCACATGGATGTTGCGGGAATAGTCCTCATCGCCGTTGACGGGCCAGCGCTGGAGTTGCTGCCAGATATAAAACGAGAAGGAATAAACCGACTCAGGCGGAACCTCCCACCATTTTCTTGTGCTGCCCGAGCGCAGGTCCGGCGGGACGTGGATGGTCAGGTCGCGCGGTGCGTTCCACCAGCCGATCCCCATCACCAGGGCCACCAGGAGCAAGGCGCCCGCGCCGAGGCGCAGGGTCTTGATGTGCGCCTGCAAGTGGGTGATCTCATTCTTGAAGCGGCTCACGAGGCGGTCCTCCGTCTGGTGGTCCAGTAGCCCGAACGGGTCACCAGATCGCGGCCGCCGATGAACTGAGCCACGCCAGGATGCCGCCGCGCGATCCACCACTGGATCTGCCGGTACAGCCAGGTGTCGGGCCTGCCGCGCTTCTGGCGGCGCAGCATGCCGCCGCCGGCGAAGACGCCGGCGGCGATGCCGAGTACGATGGCGGTGGGCGCGATGGCGATCATCGAGAAGACGATCGCCAGCGGGATGCCCACTGACAGGCCAGCCGCGCCCGACAGGCCTGCGCACACCCACAACTCATCCGCCGTGAGGCCGCGCACGACCACGGGATGGCGATTGAGGCGATGCGGCAGGAACGCTACCGTTCCGTCAGGCCGGACGTCCTGATGCTCAGGCATGTTTGACCCTCACAGAACGCCGGTGGCTTCGGTGAGCAGCCAGATGCCGACGACCAGGAGGACGGCGCCAACCGCAACGGTCAGGCCGAATTGTCCCCACGTTTTACGGCCTGTGTGGATTTCGGCATACGTGCCGTAGGCGTGGTAGCACACGCCCACGAACATCGACGCGACCACCAGCAAGGCGATCAGCATCACGATGTCGTAGCCGTAGTTGCGCAGCGTATCCATGATGCCCGAGCCCGTGCCGCGCGACGGGTCTTCAAGCGTGGGCAGGCCCTGGGCCTGAGCGAGTGAACTCAGCATGGCAAACGCCGGCAGGGACGCCAGGGCTGCGATGCGCGTGGAGCGGAAGGGATGCGAAACCGGATTCATGATGTGAGCCTTTGCGTTACGAGAGGAGGAAAAAAGTCAGCACGACGTACATCGCGACAAAACGCACCGCGACGCCGAGGAACTGACGCTGGGAAATCCGCTGCTCCGACCAGCCGACATAAGCAGTGCGCAGCGCCCACACGCCCCACAGCAGCAGGACCGCGAACACCGCGCCGACCAGCACGACGGACACGGCGGATGGGGTGAAGCCGCCGTTGGCCTGGAAGGCGGTTATCTGGCTGGCATTCATTTCTTCGGCTCCTGTTCGGAGTCCTGTCGGTAATCGCCCTGCAACGCCGCGGGGTCGCGCGGCTGGGCGCGCTGCGGCGTGAGGTAGTCGTTGATGCCGGCCCGCATGCGCTGCAGGTCAGCAGCAAGGCGCGTGTAGTCGAAGTGATAGCGGGCGCGCTCCTGCGATGCGGTCGCGGCGGACTGCTTCGCGAGGCGATCGAGCAGGTCCAGCTGGCGAACGACTGCCGCCAGATGTTCCTTCTCATTGCTGTCGTCGGCCGCAGTCGCCGGCAAAGCCGTCGACAGGCCGGCAATCAGCAGCGCCGCGAGCGCGCTGCGCTTTGCAAGTGCCGAGCGATTGGACCGTGCCATCGTGCATTCCCCGTTGATGCGTAATGGCTTGATGCTGCGGCGGAGAGCGTGTGAAAGCCGCAAACAATGAGAACTGGCGGCTCACCACATTCTTGGGATGCCGGGGGGGGTGTGCGTCTGGAGGCGCACATGATGTATCGGCTACGGTCGGTTCTGGGCGCCCTGCAAGGTGTCGGAGCACGGTGTGAACGCAAATGCGGCTTGTATGCTTGCATTGGAAACAGGTACGCAGGAGACGCAAAAAAGCATCCTGATGAGAGTGCTAATCTGCTCATTTCGCTCTGTTGGGAGCGGTTATTGAAAGTTTTGGCGAGGAGTGCAATAATCTATCTCATGAAGACAGATAATGAAGATAGGCGCTCCCGTGAGAGCGATAAATTAGATGCGCCACTGCCACTGCCACTGCCATTGCCGGTCGAGCGAGCGATCCGCAAGCTTGGCAGCGACGTCGCGCTGGCGCGCAGGCGCCGCCGGATTTCGCAGGCCTCGCTGGCCGAGCGGATGGGCGCATCCGTGTCTACCGTTCGGCGCATGGAAAAAGGCGATGTGCGCGTGCCTATCCACTTCTTCGCCCGCGCCCTGCATGTCTTCGGCGAGATACAGGCCCTGGCCGGGCTGCTGGATACCGCGCGCGACGACATTGGCCTGACCTTGATGGACGAACACCTTCCCAAACGCGTGCGCAGCAAGCCGCCAACATCGGGGGCACTATGAAATCCGCAGTTTCGATACGCCAGCAGATCCAGGTCTGCATCGGCAAGGCCGGCACGCCTGTCGGCACCCTCGTCTATGTCAAGCAGGGGCGTCGCGAAAACACCACCTTCGCCTACGACCAGAGCTGGCTGGCAAACCCGGACGGGTTCAATGTGTCTGCCGACCTCGCGCTTCACTCTGGCTATCAGCCACGCCGCGCGCCGTCAGCGCACGATTCGGTCTTTCACTTCGCCATTGCCGATACGGCGCCGGATGCCTGGGGGCGCAGGGTCATCGCGCGGGACCACGCCAAGCGCCGCAAGGAAAACGCGGAACTCGCACCCTTGACCGAACTGGACTATCTGCTGGCGGTTGATGATTTCAGCCGGGTGGGCGCGTTGCGTCTGCGTGATCAGGATGGGCGCTATTGCAGGACGGTCGACGAAGGCCGGCGCAGCACGCCGCCGCTTCTGGAACTGCAGCGCATCTACCAGGCGAGCCGCGCGGTCGAGCAGGGTCAGGAAAGCACCGAGGATCTGCGCTACCTGCAAGGCAAGGGCACATCGCTTGGCGGCATGCGTCCCAAGAGCACGGTGGTCGATGAGGATGGCGCGCTGGCGATCGGAAAACTCCCGAGCGTGGGGGATACGCGCAGCGTGACGCGTGGCGAGGTCCTGGCCCTGTGCCTGGCACAGCGAGCCGGCATTGATGCCGCGCCTGCCCGCATCGTCGAGATCGAGGGCACGCCGGTCGCGGTCATTCGCCGCTTCGATCGCGATGGGGTCGATGGACGCATTCCGTACCAGTCCGCTGCATCCTTGCTCCAGGCTTCACGTGAAGAGGACCGGAGCTATACCGAGATCGCCGACGCTGTCCGTTCTGTGGGGCATTCACCAACTGCGGATGTGCAGCAATTGTGGCGGCGGCTGGTCTTCAACCTGCTGATCACCAATGTGGATGACCACCTGCAGAACCATGGTTTTCTGCACGTCGACAAAGGACTTTGGCGGTTGGCGCCGGCCTTCGACATCAATCCCTTCCCTGACAAGGATCGCGAATCGAAGACCTGGCTGTCGGAGCAGGATGGGCCGATCACCGACCTTGAGATGCTGCTGGCCCGAAGCGCATATTTCTCATTGAGCAGAAACGATGCGCTGGCAGTGCTGGCGGAGGTGTATGCCGCCGTGCTGGACTGGCGAAAGGTTGCGTTGTGTGCGGCAGTGGGGCTACGCTTGAACGAATTGGATGACTTTGCGCCGGCGTTTGAGCATGAGCAGATGTCACTTGCGAAAGCGTTGCTCGGCTGATTCAATCTGGAGGGTATGGGCGCTAACAGCGCCCGCTTTCACTGCTTCTAGTAAGGGTAATCGCCTTCGAACTTCGAAGCACTTCCGGGATGAATTCGCTCGTAGATTTCCTGCCGATGAACATCAACGTCCCTCGGCGCAGTCGTTCCGAATTTCACCTGCATGCCGTTGATGCCAAGAATGGTGACGGTGATGTCATCGCCAATATGGATGGTCTCGCCAATGCGGCGTGTCAAAATAAGCATCTAGCCCTCCTTGCTGGAAATTCATGCTTTTCAATGGAAGATCGCCTGCGACTAAAGGGAAAGGCCCGGCTAGAAAAGCACGGGCGGGGTTTTCCATGGTGTTGGTCGCTATTCCACTCCGGGCTTCCTCATCATGAAGTACCGGGCGGAATTCCATCATGGCAGAAGTATTTCGTTTTTCATAAATGTTTTCACAGATCAATAATTGAAAATTGATCGTTATTGCCGATCAATAATTCGGTGGCGCCCGGCAATGTCATGCGTGCAGTCGAATTGACCGCCTTTCCTTAACAGTCATGAAAAGGGAAACATATTCAGCACCAGCGGAATGGTTGCAAGGGCGAGGAGCAGCGACACGATGATGGACAGAGAAATGACGTCCTGCTGATAGTCGTATTTCTTGGCGAAGACATACACGCCCGCACCGATCGGCTGAGCCGCCATCACTACGGCCGCTGCCAACCAGAGGCCCTGGTCTTCACGCAGGCCGAAAACGTAGAAGGCTGCTGCGAAGGTAATGGCTGGCTGCACGAAGAGCTTCAGCATCACCATCGGCAGAACCGTCTTGCCCACCGTGACGTTGAAATGCTCCTTGAAGTTGAGCCGTGCCAGTCCAAGGCCAAGCGCGAACAATGCTGTGGGGCCAGCGGCATTGCCAAGGAAGCTCGCGAACGACTCGATGAAGGCGGGCACCTTGATATCGAGCAGGACGAACAACAGCCCTGCCAGAACCGAGAGTGTCAGAGGATTCTTGATGGTGGTCAGTGCGGCGCGCCACACGCTTCGAAGAACAGGTATCTGTTCCCCGGATGAGCGTTTGGAGAACACATCCCAACTGATGATCACGGCCATAATCGCCGGTATGTTGTGCAGGATCGTTGCGATGGCGGCCGGCAGTGCGGCCTGTTGACCATACACGGAAATCAGGATCGGCACGCCCATATACCCGGTCGTGCCATAGCAGGCGCCCATGCTCAGGATGGATGATTGCGGCAGTCCGATCTTCATCGCTTTCGCAATCAGGCTGGCAATCACATACGAAACGGCGATTCCGAACAATGTGGACAGAATGAAGCCCCATTGCTTCAATTCGCCGATGTCGGCACGAGCAATGGCAAGAAAGAGCAACGCAGGCAGGGCGACATACAGAACATAGTCGTTGATCAGTTTGTCTGCGCCGCCGCTATCGGGCTTGAATCGCCCATAGCAATAACCCACGAGTATGACCAGAAAGATGGGGGCGACGATCATGAACATTTTATTTCCTTGTTTTCTTTCTTGTTCAAAAAAGGCCCCGGAGGTCATTCCAGGGCTTCCGGGAGTTATCTGACAAGGTGCCTCACGAGCTGCCCCACGGTCGATGCATAGACGACATCAGACGCATAGAACTGGACCAATTCTTCGCGCATCCGCTCAAACTCGTGATGCTTCCTAGGGTACGTCGCAGTCAGGATCGCATCGAGCTCTTTCTTGACCTCTTGCACGATAGCGGGGTCATCGGATTCGTCTTGAAGACCCTCGTCCAGCAATATCCGTTGCACGGTCGCATCATGGAGGCCCGTGCTGTTCAGGAAATACGGAATCTCGCGCGCGGCCCCCAGGAAGGCTGGGATGTTGGCGACGCCCATGTTCTCCTGGTTGACGATGTGGCCGCTGACCGGTCGATAAAGGTCAGGCATGGAAAGAAAGGTTCTTTCCGATAAGCGAGCGGCGTCAATGACGGCATCCGTATCCAGTGAGTGCCCGTTGATAAGGATGTTTCGCTCGCGAAATATCAGCTCCAGAATTTCGATCGCCGGAAGGCCGGAACGATTACCTGTTCCAGCAAAGCCACCTTCGATGATGTTGAAGCCGTGATACAGCGAAGTCAGCGCATTTTGCAGGCCCAGCCCGCGGTCGTTGTGAGCGTGCAAGCAAAAATCGGTTCGTGGATACTGATGACGCAAATTGGCAGCAAGGACGGCCATTGCTTCCGGATAAAGGGTTCCGAGCGAGTCATTGATGCGAACGGTCTGTATATCCATCGCGAGAGAGCGATCGATGTCTCCGGTGATCTTTTCGTAAGAGCCCTCATCGATTCCGGTGCTGAAATTATTCAGCAGACTGACCCTGAAGCTTTCGAAACCCCAACTTCGTAGCCGGTCGGTCGTGCGCTCGAATAGTCTCTCGTCCGCCTTGTGGGAAACCATGCCAAAGCTGATCGTCACGTACTGTTTGAGGGCATCCGGAAATGACTCGAATTGCGCCATGATCGGCTCATGGCAATTCAGCAGCATGATGAAGGAAAATCGCGCGTCTGCCGGCAGCGCATCCTTCTCGATCAGATCATTGATGGTTTGAAAAAGGTGCGTGGGGTCGTTCGGGCCGGAGCCATAGACAACATCTCGAACCCCGGATTCAAGTATTTTTGAGATGAGAGGAATTTTATCTTCGGCCGGGACGGAGAAAGCGCAGCGTTCAGCGCCTTCTCTGAGCGTTTCGTCCAGAATGCCGTCAATACTGAAATCGGAATAACGTGGTTTGTGATTATCCGGAAACTTTAGTAGGGCCATCTTCATCTACTCCTCTAAGGGGGCATGTTTCACCTGTGTCGTATCGATCTTGAATTTGATGCTTCGACAGTGTGTTGGATGGCTGGTGATCTGTTAAATGAATTATGGCGCTGCTATAATCGACTGAAGCGATAGCGGAAGGAGGCGGAGATGAAGCTGGCGGCGCAGTTGGGTCGGATGGAGGGGCGCGGCATCACGCTGGAGCAACTGCGTGCGTTCGTGTTTATTGCCGAGTTCGGGGGTTTCGGCCGCGCCGGAGAGGAACTGGGGCGGACGCAATCAACGTTGAGCGCTGGTCTTCGACGGCTGGAAGAGGATGTTGGTTGTCGCCTCATCGAGCGACGTCAGGGACATATCCTCGGCCTCACGGAGGAAGGCAGGCAGCTACTGCCGGCTGCTCGCGACATCCTGCAGCGGACCAACAGGGCGATCGGAGCCCTCAAGAAGCATCATCTGAAGGGGCGGGTCGCCCTCGGCGTTCCAGATGATTTCCAGGTGAGGAATCTCCACGGCATCATCTCGATGTGTCTGGAGGAGAATCCGGGACTTCGGGTTGAGATCACCGCGGCTTCATCGACGGTTCTCTCGGCCATGGCCGCGCAACAGCAGCTGGATGTCGTTATTCTCAAGGGAATGGCCGGACAGCCCCTGGTATCTGAAACCGAACGGATCTTGCGTGTCGAATCGCTGCACTGGGTGGGCTCGGGAGCGTCGCATTTCGGCGACATGGACGAAGTCCCCCTGGTCACCTTCCCGGATGGCTGCGTCATCCGCAAATGCGCGATCGCGGCACTGGAGCATGTCGGTCGCCGCTACTTCTTTTCTTATGTGAGTGGCTCCTTCGACAATATCCGCAGTGCGGCAGCGAGTGGGCTGGGCATAGGGCTGCTGCCACAAAGCGCACTGTCAGAAGATCTGTATGTTCTTACACAGGAAGATGGCGCGCCCAGTGTCCCGGCCATTCAACTCGTGTTGAGCGTGACGCGACCGGGCAAGCTCTACAAGCTCTTTACCAGCTACATCGACCGGGGATTGGGCTCGACAGCATGATCCCACCGCCGCAAATTCTCCCCTGTAAGGCGTGCGTAAGTCGCACACAGTCGTCCCGGGACGCCGGGGTAATTTCATGTTGAGGGACAGCCCGATGAACAACTATCAATTTGCCTCGACTGAACGGCTCGACGTCGCCTACCTCGAATGGAACTCGCAGGGAGCACAAACCGCCATTCTGCTGCATGGCTGGCCGGATAGCCCCGAGTGCTGGAAGGCTGTTGCCCCGGCTCTTGCCGATGCCGGCTACCGCGTGCTGGCGCCTGCGTTGCGCGGCTTCGCACCGACCCGGTTCCGGGAGGATGCCACACCGCGCAGTGGCCAGTTGTCCGCCCTTGGTCGTGACCTGCTGGATTTCATTAATGTGCTCGGATTGCCCCGTCCCGCGCTGATCGGCCATGACTGGGGTGCGCGTGCCGCCGCAAACGCCTGTGCTCTGCAGGCCGGTATCGCCTCGCACCTGGTGCTGCTGTCGGTGGGTTATGGCACCAACACACCGGACCAGCCGCTGGCGTTGCAGCAAGCACGTGACTATTGGTATCACTGGTACATGGCCACTCCGCGCGGCGCGCAGGCATTGCGCGATGAGCGTGAAGCCTTCGCCCGCATGATGTGGGACACATGGGCGCCGACCGGTTGGTTCGACCCGGCCGACTTCGATGAGGCAGCGCGTGCATTCCAGGGGAAGGATTGGGTTGAGATCGTGCTGCACTCCTATCGCCACCGCTGGGGCTTCGCCGAGGGCGATCCGGCCTATTCCGAGGATGAAGCGCGTCTGCATCCTGCGCCCGTTCTGACTGTGCCGACGCTGGTGCTGCATGGCGGTGCGGATACCTGCAATCACCCCGACGTTTCCAAGGGGCGGGAAAAGTTCTTTCAGGGCGGTTATGAGCGGCAGGTGCTCGATGGTGTGGGGCATTTCCCGCCACGGGAGGCACCCCAGCGTGTTGCTGAGGCCATCTTGCGGTTCTGCCGGAAATGAGAGGCCGTGATCAGGTCGGATGTGCGAACGAATGCGCAGAGCTACAAATATTTCTTGAAGCTCCCGGCGGCGATATCCGTCGCCAATCCCAGCAGCACCGCGCTGGGCAACAGGATGAGCAAGGGACTGATGCTGACAGGAAGCGCCAGATAGATCACCCAGGGCAGCACAGCAAGCGGCATCAGGCTGGCTTTAGCCCGGTGGTAAATGAAGCCGGATTCGCGTCCGGCGCCGAAACGGCGGATGTCGCGGCGCACCAGGCCGTCGACCAACCCCACGAAGGCGGCCATCAGGAACAGCGGCAATGTCAGCACCAGCACCATCAGGCGCACGATGAACACCAGGGTCGTGAACGCCGCGGCGATCAGGTAGCTTTCTATCCAGACATATGCCTGGCTGATGTAGTACCGGAAATCGCGCGTTCCGCTGTGGCTGGGAGCGCTGGCCTGGTTCGCGGCGTTGCGCATCCACTCCAGGAAGCCTGTCTTGACGAAGATCCATTCATAGGCCTGTTCGACCAGCCAATGCGCGGTGCGTCCCGGCTCCTGCACCAGAGCGCTGCGGGTGAAATGGCCGGAGAGCTGGGCCAGTTCATAGTCGAGCATGCCCTGTGCGTGCCGCCATCCCTGGTTCGGCCAGAACAGGTGCATGCCCACGCATTCGATGATGATGCAAAGGAGCAGCGAGCCGCACAGAACGCCGAACAGGCGAAACGGCATCGTGATGATGCTGGCGATCAGCCCTTGCTGACGGTTCTGCTGGCGTTGCGCGGTGGCGGCCGGATCGCTCATATAACGGCCTCGCCATCGGCCGATGCCGCGGTGATGTGCCGAAAGTCGTCCAGCAGGTCGTCCGGCAGCGGTTCATCCTGCAGGCCGGGAAGCCCCTGGTTCTCCCACCAGTCTCCAGCCTCTACGTAGTGCTGACGCATGTAGCCCGCCAGCTGTTGCAGATCCCTGGGCATCGCCTCGTCGGGGTCCGGCGCTGGCAACGGCATGCGTACCTTCCAGAGATTTCCGCCTTCCAGCAATGCGAAGGCCTGTCCTTTCGGTAGCGCCACCACGTGCGCCGGCTCGATCAACGGGACGCTCGTCGTGGTGATGCGGTCCTGGGTGTTGCTGGTGAAATCGGTCTGCCCGCGAATATCGGAACTGTCGGTGGCACCGCTCATCAACGATGTGGTGTAGACCTCGACCTTTGGAAGCTGCTTGGTGAGTAACTCTGCCGTGGCTGTTTCGCGCACGCGCAGCATGAAAAGATTATTGAAGTTGCCGACCACCTGGCCGGCCTTGGCACGGTTGCCGATCCTCGCCTCGATATCGCTGAGGGTCTGGGTATAGGCCGTGACTTGCAGACCGGCGCCGCCGCCCTTGTTGACCATGGGGATGAATTCATCGCCCATGAGCTCATTGAATTCATCGGCATGGACGTTGATCGGCAATTTCACCCCGGAGGCTGCACCGGGAAGCCCGTCGTCGATCCCGAATTTGTAGATGTGCCCGGCCACGGATACCAGATCGCTGAACATCGAGTTGCCGACCGCTGCGGCGACCTCGGCATCCGACAGCGCATCCAGGCCAACGTAGACGACCGCCCTCTTGCGGATGATCTGCATCCAGTCGAAGATCGGCCGCGGATCGTTCAGGTCGGAATAGTTGGGCGCGAGCAACTGCGCGGTTTTGCCGGTCGTGAGCTTTTCGAGCAACGGCAGTAACGACGCGACGATCTTGTCGAAATAGGTGCGGTCATAACGCACTGCCGAACGCAGGCCATCTAGGACAGGATCGTACACACGGACCTGGGAGAGATATTGCTCCAGCGCCACCACGCGCTTCTCTCTGCCCATCATGTGACGGGGCGTGTTCTTGTCGTTGATGCGGCCTTCGAGCTGGACGATGACCTCCCACGCCTTCGGCTCATGGCTGGCGAAGTAGTGTTGGGCGTATTCGATGAACAGGGCATCGATGTTCACCACATGGCGCTGGATCAGCAGGTAGTCCGGCCGCTGCCCCAGTTCCACCAGGGCCCTTGCGATGATGTTGACGAAACGCCATGCGAATTCGCGGAATGCCGCACTGTTGCCTTCGCCCGAAAGCTGACCCGCGATGCGGGTCGCCACTTCACTGATGCGGCCGAAGCGCCCCACGGCGTTGTAGCGCGCCGAAATGTCGGGCCATCCGAGATGAAACACATAGAACTCGCCCTCGCGCCCGGCGCGTTTGGCCTCGACGTACATCCGTTTCAAGAGGTCTGCATCACCTTTGGGGTCGAAAACGATCACGACCTCATGCTCGCCGGCGGCGTTCTTGCGGCGGATGTCCTGCGTGATGAACAACTCGGCCAGCCGGGTTTTGCCGACGCGTGTCGTGCCCAGCACAAGCGAGTGGCCGACCCGTTCGCCGAGCGGCAGCGTGACGTCGATCTCGTGCGGTTCGATACCGTGCAGGCGTGGCATGCCTCCCACTGGCGGCAGCGGCCGCGCGGGATTCAACGGGTTGTCCCATGCAACCACCCTGGCGAGCTTCGAAAGCGGAAACGGTGCGAACTCCAGGCGCTCTTCAACGCGCCGGGCAATGCGGTAGACAGGTGTCGGCTCGACGTAGCGCCGGAATTCTGGCCGATAGGTCTGCATCAGCCGGTGCGTGTGGCGCTGATCCCAGCGAAAGCCTCGGCCGATGAACAGGCGCTGCCGGCTGACCGGCACCTGGCGACTGGTCATGACATAACGAGGCAGGCGGCGGATATTGCGGCGGTATCGCAGAATGGCCATCGCGTCGCGCAGGCGGATGCCGCCAAATACGAGGAATGCCAGAGCGCTGCCGAATCCCAGCAGCGGGCTTAACGCGAGCGACCAGGGTGCCACCATGCACACCAACGCGGCGCCGGCGCAAACCGCAACGGTGTATAGCTCCACCACTGGCCGCAGTAGCACTTCGACTGCATGAGGCTGGGCCATGACGGCTTGCTCACTGCTCGATGCCGCTGGTGGTGATCAGGACCGGGTAGTGCCGCAGTCCGAGCCGCTGAGCGAGGTCGTCACCCGATACGGGAGACAAGGTGAGCTCGGGGGCCAGCTTGCGCAGTCCCGCCAGTGCCTCTGCCGATCCGACATTGACCACGAGACCGATGGCGCTGATTTCGGTCAACGCCGCCTTGCGCTCAAGCAGCCAGGCGCGTGAGCGTTCGTCATCACCGATGAGGAAGACTGGCGTCAGGCCCGGAGCCTGGATCACCCGGCGAGGCTCATCGCCGGGCGACAACCGTTCCGAGCGCACGGGCAGCATGTCGGCTTCGCTGAACGTCTTGCCTCCGGACGGCGGTGCGGAGATCCGTGGCGGACCTGGTTGATCCCTGCGTGGTGGCAGGTCCAGCGCCTGGTAGTAAGGCAAGGCGGAGGTGCCTCCATGGTCTTCGACCACGATGAGAGGCGGCTGGCCCGCAGCCAGGGCAGGCAGACCAGCGGCGCACAACAGAGCGCAAAGAATCGGCCTCACGGCGCCAACGGCGAAGGCAGGTTTCATGGTGTATTCCTCGTTGTAGAAACGTCAGCACGGGAAGGGCCGACCACGCGCGCCAGGTGCTGGCTGACGCTGCGCCGGTAGCGCGCAGCAGGTGCGCCGCCGGCAGGACGGTGATAACGGCCGATGGCAAGCAACCAGTCCTCGCCGGGTGTGTGTTGTTCGCGCAGGATTTCGGCCGCGATGGCGAGGTTGCGATATGGGTCGAGCAGATCGCAGGGCTGGCTGTAGCGGTGCTTCTGGTAGCCCAGGTTGATCTGAGCCAGCCCTACGTCGATCCGGGTTGGCGGAACTTCGCGCAACGCCTTACGTACCCCCTCGCAGGCTTCGGCGTGGCTGCTGAAGCGGCGGGACGCGCCAGCCACGTTCAGCGTCCAGGGCCAGGGAACCAGCCGACCGCCACGCCGCAGGCCACTCTCCTGCAAGGCCACTGCATAGAGAACTGGGGACGGAATATCGGCGCGTTGCGCTGCGACCTGATAGGCGGGTGGCGGTATCTCCTGAGCGTTGGCCTGGGCGTTTCCAGCCATGAAGCCGGCTAGCAGCGCGAGCAGGCGTGCGTAGCGGTTCACTGCCGTTGCCATTGATCGCCAATCTGCCGCACGACGGCTGGCAGATCTCCCTGCAGACCCAGTGACAACCAGCGGCCTGCGTCATGGTTGAGGGTGATGGAGCCGTTGCGAACACGTGAGGGGTCGATATGTGCCCGCTTCGCCCAATCGCGGATGCGGGCATCATCCTGGCGGCTTCCGACCATGTAGAGATCGAATTCGGTTCCCGATGCCTGCAATTGCTGGACAAGCTGACCGCACGGGGCGCATTCATCCTTGACGAATACGGCCATACGGCGCGCATCGCTTGATGCGGCATTCGCACTGGATGCGGCGTTGGCACCAGGCAGATTGACGCGCTGCATGCCCGGATTCAGGCGTTGCCAGGCGGCGTCGTAGGCACGCTGGTACGCGAGTGTTTTCTCGACGCGGCGGGCTTCGACCTGCACCTGCAATTCGGCGTAGCGGCGACGTTCGTCGTCCGAACGCGCCTCGATACCAAGTGCTGTCAACGGGTCGAGATTGGGCGAGAAGATCCCCAGAGGCCCCCGCATCACTTCCCGGTAGCGCGTCCATTCCTCCGGGCGAAGTCCCCAGTCGCGAGCGTTCTGTTCATCGCTGTTGGCCGTGATTGCCGGCTGTTCCTGGCTGGGAACAACCGGAGAAGTGGCTGTTCGTGCGTTCTGCGCCGTTGCCGCGGAGACGGCACCGACGGTAAAGCTGGTCGCCAACGCAAGCGAAATGATCCTGCGGTTCATCTGGCCCTCCTATGGCGCGACCACGCGAAGAACCTGGCCGCCGTTCTGGAACACCGCGGTGTGGTCTTCGATGGTTTCCAGCCGCCAGCCAGCCTCCGTTTCGCCGGGCCGCAGAACGCCTGTCAGGGGAGCGGCGGCTCCCGTAGGCAGGATCGACAAAAAGCGTTCGCCGCCGCGCATTTCGAGGCCGATGACCTTGAATGGAGGCGCCGCCACCTTGGGCTTGGTGGCCTGGTTCTTCCGCGTCCGGGTTGGGGTGGGAGCGACCTGGGCGGCTTTCGACAGTCGGGCCTCCAACTGCTCGATACGGCTATGCAATGGAGAGAGGCTTTCGGCCGTCAGCCGTTCGCCGAGCGCCTGCTCGATCCTGGAAACCCGTTGTTCGATGGCCTGACGCTCGGTTTCAAACTGCGCGGTCGTCAACGTGTCGGGCTGTTGACGCTGCGCTTTGAGCTGCTGTCCTAGTTCTGCCAACCGGGTTTCCAGGGCAGCGACTTGCGTGCTTTGTGCGCTGCCGTCGGCCTGTGTGGCGAGGTTGGACAGCGTCACATGGTTCACGACAGCTCCCGCGCTGATCAGCAAGCCCCAGGTGATGGTGGCTACGCGCAGCAGCGGTACGCGCGAGCGGCGGCCGGAGCCGGGGATGATGGTCATGGCCGGACCTCCGTGGTGAGCGGGCGTTTTTCAACGTGTCCGGCCGCCTTCGAGGCCGGTTGGCTCAGGGCAGAAGCTGGCTGGGCAGCGCGGGTGAAGCAGATCCGGCGGGCGCCATCGTCGACTTTCATATCCCAGGCAGGGCCGGCCAGTGTCAGCAGGGCATCGCGCAGAAGCATTGGCCCCAAGCGATAGTGGGAGGCTGGCAGCGGCAGTGAATTGAGGGCGGAGATCTCTCCTACTGAGCAGAGCTGGTAGCCAGAACGCAGCAGGACGTGCCGCAACGCATCACCCACGGTCGCGGTGCGCGTGTCGGGTATGGCGACATCGACCACCTGCAACAACAGGTCTTGCTGTGCCGATGCCGGAGCCAGTTCGACCAGGGTGTAGCGGCCATAGCGAACGACAGGAACGAATTCTGGCTTCTGCTTTGCCGGTGCAATCGCCGGCTTCGCGATGGGGGCAGCCTTCGGCGGAGGTGTCGTCGTGGCGCAGCCGGACATCAGTGCGGCTGCGATCAGCAGGCCGCAGCCCGCCAGATGGCGATGGAAGTGGCTGAATGGTTGCATGTGTCGGTTCTCTGAAGCGTTGAACCGTCACAATCGCCGTTCATGGCGGAGGCAGCAGCAAACAAAGGGAACCGCTACCAACCCGTATTTTCCTATGCGTGAAGAAATGAAGAAAATGTCATGCCTGATACAAGTTAATAACAATAATTCCCCATTCTTTAAGTGTGTTTCAATTTGGCTTACATTTTTGGTGTTTTTATTACGGTGTGGCAACAATAGTGGTGATGAATATAACAATCTGGATACGGTTTTCACGACTGATTGGTCGCGATGGGAAAATTTCGTTTATCGTTTATTTATATTTCCGCCTTCTTATTTAAATAATAACAAAACAATTGTGTGATGTTTATGTTTAATTTGTTGGTGTAATTTTAATTATTTGATTTTTTTGAATGCTTGCTAAGTGTCTATGGATGCCGATAAGTGGCGCATTTCTAAGTGTTATTTTTCTTTGTTTAATATTGTTATACAGAATGGCTTGCACGACGCTCATGATATTTCACTCAGAAAAATAACTATTGGTGATGACGTTGGTCTGATTGTAGAATGACCCCATTGAAACATACTGTGAAATTTTATGAATATTTGGCGTTGTTATGATTTGTTCTTCTCAAGTGAAAGAAGGGTGCGCAAAACATTACCTCTCGCGTGACCAACTTCTTAAAAGACTTAGTGGCTTTAACTTTATCGAAATTTATGAAGCGACGAGGTTTCTAAAAGTTTTTTGTGATGCAAGTCTCGGTATTTGCGAGCAAGTTTACCTGCGTGACAAGCTTTTTATTTGCCTTCAATCGCATGACGATGGAAGCAATGCTTTCATAAAATTGAGGGAGCTGGCGTGTGAACTTGATTTAATGTGCATGACACTATCCAAATAACATTGTTGTTCCTCCGGGAGACTCCTCGCGGATGAATGTTAACGTCGAATGCTATATTTCAATCAACTTATTCATGCCGGTTTATTTGGACTTATGCGCGGGGTTTAGTGGTATGTCAGTTTGTTATCGTCTTGCTAAAATAGTTTCTTATCCTGTACTTATCGGGTTCTGTGTATGTATAACCGCGCCTTCAGTCTTGGCTGAAGGAGGGATATCGATTCACGGTACGCGAGTAGTTTATCCACAAAATGCAAAACAACGGAATTTGTCGGTAAGTAACTCTAGTGAAACTGATTCATTTCTGGTGCAGTCCTGGATAGAAGACGCTTCTGGGCATAAAACCAACGACTTTGTCGTAACGCCACCTTTGTATCTCAGTGGGCCAAAAAATGAAAATACTCTACGCCTGATATATACGGGTGGAGAACTTCCCCATGATCGGGAAAGTCTTTACTACTTTACTTCAAAAGCAATTCCATCAATTGATGAAAGTAAAAGCGCTGGGAAAAATGTCATAAGAATTGCACTGGCCAGCAGAATAAAAGTTTTTGTTCGGCCGAATGATCTGAATATTTCGCCTGATGATGCACCTAACTCATTGGAGTTTCATCAGAATGGTGATCGTTTAAATATAAAAAACCCGACGCCTTACTATATCACTCTTACAGATATGAAAATCGCAGGTAAAAATTTGGAAGATACTATGGTTCCGCCGAAAGGAATGGCCTCAGAGACTGTTCATTGGAGCCATGGCGGGAAAATTGCTTTCCGCACTTTGAATGACTTCGGAGCCAAGACGAAAGAAGTGATCGCTGACGTGAACTAATTTCTTATACCTGTGGGTGTGGGTGTGGGTGTGGGTGTGGGTGTGGGTGTGGGTGTTATGGCGAGTTTTAGATTATTACCTCTATGCATTTTGGTTAGTTTATCCTTGCAAGGAAGCGCATATGCGGCGCTGCATTTTGATCCGGCAATGCTGGGTGGGACCAATGAAGTTGCTGACCTGTCGCGGTTTGAATCCGGTCATTCTCAGATTCCTGGGAATTACTCGGTCGACATTTTTCTGAACGGGAAATTTCTCGAATCTCGCAACGTTCGTTTTGTCGATGCATCTGGTAATGATCGCCGGAATGATATTCATGACGAAACTGGATTGATGGCCTGCCTGACTCGTACCGAACTAGACAACATGGGGGTCAATACATCTGCATTTTCAGGAATAAACGCGCTGGCAGATGGGCAATGTGTATCCCCTGGTCAGTACATCCCGCAGGCCTATATGTCCTTCGATTTTCAGAAAATGCATCTGGAAGTCAGCATACCGCAGGCAGCTCTGCAAAACAGGCCTCGCGGCTGGATACCCCCAGAACGATGGGATGAAGGAATAAAGGCCGCCCTGCTAAGCTATCAGTTTAGCGGCAGCGAGAACCGAGGCAGCTATGGTAACAGCCGAAGCCATTACTTGAGTCTTACCAGCGGGCTGAACCTGGGGCCGTGGCGACTGCGTGATAACAGCACCTGGAGCGATTACGAAAGCAGGTATGGTAGCCGTCGGAGCTGGCAGCACGTTAAAACCTACGTGGAGCGGGCCATTATTCCATGGCGAAGTGAGCTTACTGCTGGGGACAGCACGACGAAAGGCGACGTTTTTGATTCCCTGTTCTTCCGAGGCATACAGCTTGCCACGGACGACAGCATGTATCCGGACACCATGCGTGGCTATGCACCACTTATTCAGGGCACTGCGAACAGTAATGCTCAGGTCAGCGTTCGTCAGAACGGACATGAGGTTTATCGGAGCTTTGTGGCGCCGGGTGCATTTATCATCAGGGATCTCTATCCGGTTTCATCCGGCGGTGACTTGGATGTGATCATCACAGAAGCTGATGGGACCAATCGTATGTTCACTGTGCCATATTCATCCCTTCCGGTGCTGCAGCGTCAGGATCATATCCGTTACAGCCTCGTTGCGGGACGCTACCGCGGTTCCAGTGATCGCTACGAAACGCCGTCATTTGCACAGGGAACCATGTTATGGGGGCTACCTCACAGCTTTACGGCCTACGGTGGTGCCCAACTGGCTGATAACTACGATGCACTGGCTGTGGGGGCCGGTTTGAACATGGGCATATGGGGGGCAGTGTCTGCGGATATCACCCACGCGAACAGTACGCTGGCGGACGGCTCTCGTCATGAAGGGCAGTCCCTGCGGTTTATGTATGGTCGTTCGATGGTGGCAACCGGTACCACGGTCCAGCTAGCAGGTTACCGTTATTCCACTCAGGGATTTCACACTCTGGATGAAACTGCGCTGAAAAGCATGTCCGGGTGGATGTATGACGGGACGGTGGTTGATGCGGCTGGCCGACCTGTAAAACGCAACTGGGCAAATTACTACAACATGTACAGCAATAAGCGCGAGCGAATTCAGGTCAGTGTTTCTCAGCGTCTCGGGGGATTGGGAACGCTTTACCTGAACGGTAGTCACCAGACCTACTGGCGGGACACAGCGAAAACCAACACGCTCCAGACCGGATTCAGTGGCACTCTGGGGACGCTAAATTACCAACTATCCTGGGCATACAGTCATGTTGGCGGCCAGTCTGGCGCAGATCGGTCAGTCTGGCTGAACATGTCAGTGCCCCTTGATGCATGGCTGTCGCCCGGTGGTATCACCGACCACCGTAACCATCTAATGGCCACTTACAGTGCAGGGCGGAGCGAGGATGGTCGTGTCAGCCATCAAGCTGGCCTCAGCGGAACGGCGCTGGAGGGTGACAACCTTGACTGGAATGTATCTCAGGGATACGGGCGCGATGAGGGCAACAGTGGTAACACCAGTTTAGGGTATCAGGGAGGATTCGGGAATGCCTCACTGGCCTACAGCTATAGCCGCAACTACCGACAAATTCGGTATGGAGGCTCAGGGGGGGCGATTCTTCACGGGGCAGGCCTGACACTCAGCCAGCAGTTGGGTGAAACCAACGTGTTGGTTGCAGCTCCCTGCGCGGTAAATGTGCCGGTCGAGAATGGTACGGGAATTCATACCGACTGGCGTGGCTATACCGTGGTGCCGTATGCCGGTTCATATCGGGAAAATCGGGTGGCGCTAGACGTCAGTCAACTGGATGACCACACGGACATTGATAATCCGGTCACCCGGGTTGTGCCAACGCGAGGTGCGGTTGTCAGGGCTGAGTTTGCGGCACATACCGGTGTTCATAGCCTAATGACGTTGACGCACAACGGTTTGCCTCTGCCATTCGGCACGACGGTCAGTGTTGAAGGCAGTAACGGTGGTTTAGTCGGTGACAACGGGCAGGTATGGCTGACGGGCCTCCCGCCACATGGAGCTCTGAAAGCTCAGTGGGGAAAAGGCCCAGAGCAGCAGTGCACGGTGCATTACACCTTGCCTAAGGAAGCGCTAAATATAGCAATTTTCAGGGGGCAGGAATCCTGTCGTTAAGCAAGTCGGACATTTTTTAATACCCGGGATTGAAAATCCCATTTTTGTTGAAACTAAAAAGAAGGAAATAATATGTCGTTCCAGAATATGCGCTCTGCTTGTGCCATTGCAGTGGCTTTGTTTGCTGCTTCAAATGGCGTTTATGCAGCAACTGCCGATGCGACGAGCGCGACTATCAATATCACGGCTGAAGTGACAGGTGCTACCTGTACTCCGAGCTGGAATGGTAGCACGCCGGTTTCAATCGATCTGGGTCAGGTGTCAGCTGCTGACATGGCGGCGAAGGGGGATGTAGGTTCACTGAAGCCGTTTACCCTGAAGCTGAGTAACTGCGATACAAGTGTATCAAAAGTAGCCATTATCGCTGCGGGAACAGCTGATGCCGCTGACCCTACCTCATTCGCGAATACACTAACCGGAGACTCCGCTGCAAAGGGTGTGGCAGTGGCTCTGTTTGGTGGAGACGACCAGACAACGCAGATTCAGCCGGGTAGCACTACCCCTGTTGAGTACTCGGTGACCGGTGGGGCAGCAGAGATGACATTTATGGCGAAACTCCTACGTACCGCCGCTGATGCCAAAGATGTAACAAAAGGGAAGGTGAACAGCACCGCTACTCTATATATGTCTTACGAGTAAGGTCAGTATGCCGGGAAGAGAAATCTTCCCGGCAGTTCTGTATGACAGAGCCTGATGCTATGTGGCGATCTGCAGTGGACTGGCTGCAGCAGCGGAAACGAACCACCATAGCAACACGGGTACCATCGTGAACGGAGCGCGCAGCTTTATGAGCAGGCCTTACGAAGAGGGCAGTTACATGACGAAGCCTCTGAGCAGGTGCGTGCATACGAGAAACGATGGAAATCTTGGGCTGAAGGATTGTTGGCAGCGTGTGACAAATCCTAAGCCTGCTTCTTTAACGAATATATGACAGGTGCCTATGAAATATATGCACGTACTCGCACTCATGGTAGTAATCGAGCCTCAAGCCTACTGCATGCAAACGCTAACGGTGGAACCAGCTGGAAACGCAACCATAGCTCAATTCTGGTCCGAAGCATCTTGGGACGGCCACGTGAACACGCAAAGCATGCCGATAATAAATGTGCTTAGTACAAGCGCCGAGATGGGAGTTCTTTGTTTGTCTGGTTACGCCGACGTAACATGGGCATACGGTAGTGGGAAATATGAATTAAACTCATCGACAACTATCAGCACCAATGAAGGCGAAATAGGGGGAGGGACTGTGATCTGGCACCTTCACAACGATTGCTCGAAAAGCGCATCCGCGATCGTTTCCTTAGTCGTCAGCGAACACTACAAATACACCCTAACAGCTACTGTATCGGGACATACTAAATGCACCGCGACAGTTCCGTCTTATATAGACTTTGGATCAGTAGAAACTGGTAAAACCTACACATATAACACCCCTTTTACCTTGCAATCATGTGGACGACTGAAGTTGACAGGCTCGAATATGCACTCGGGGCCGAAATTCTGGGTGGGCGACACATCCGACGTGTATATGACATTGCAAGGTGACGTGACGTACGACGCCTCGAACTATGTATACTCAATAATAAGCGGGGCGGCGTACCCCGTCCTGCACGTCGGGGAATCCGCAAAATCCGGAGCCAAACAGTCGGTACTAACTGTAACACTGGATGCATCTTGAAACAAACACAAACCAATAATCGCCATAACCGTCTCACGAAACACTGGGTGGGGGCGTGGCAACGACGAAATTCAATGCAAATAAACGCTGTTGACAACTCGTCCGTAGGGGATCTGCTGGTTGATTGAGCACCTGCGCGCGTACGAGAAACTGTTGCAAACACGAACAGAAGCCCCTGACTTTGCCAGAGTCATGCCGCACGAAATCCTCCTGGGCTGACAGGACGAAAGGTTGGAACTCGATTCTGTTTATTTTAGAGGTCAGAAAGTTAAGCTCAAAACGCCCGTTTCTGGACTCTCTGAACGGGAGCGTCGGATCGGCCCCCAGGTTGTTGCTAACAGCCTTCAGGCCGTCAAAGTCCTCATCCGTCGCCCCCATCTCCCGTAGTATTCCTTCCATCAACTCGCCGCTGATGAATATGAATTTGTCGTTGATGTATTTGTCTTTTATCTCAAATAAGACCTCATGAATATTGAGTGTCGGCATATCAAATCTCTCCATTTCTCAATCATTTTTTTCTACAAAATCCCACACCTAACAGCGCAAGCCCAAAGCCGAGCATCTGCAGCGGCATGAGCTTGTCGCCAAACAACAACCAGGCCTCCAATGCGGCCAGCGGTGGGGCAAGCAGCATCAGGGATGTCGTTTTCGTCGCGCTCCCGCCGCGAACCAACAAGACAAGAAGATAGGTTCCGAGCCCGGACAGAATGAGAACTGCCCACGAGAGCGCAAATAGGAACTCTGCGTTAGGCGATAGTCGGGACTCGCCAAGCAGCAATGCCAGCGCAATGGCAGTGACCGCGGCCGATGCGTTCTGAATCGCCAGGGACGGCAATAGCTCAGATTTCGCGATAGACATTTTCTGCATGATGGTTCCCCACGTTATGGACAACACGGAGACCAGTGCGATGAGCGGAACCACGAAGGTGTAGCTTTGTGTTCCTTGCAGGCCGATGGTTGGAAAAAGCACCATCGCAACGCCAGCCAGACCGACAAGGATGCCCGTAGCCTGGATGGGCCTGACGTTTTCGCGCATGAACGCGATGCCGATCACCATGGTGAATGCTGGCTGCAAGGCCCCTAGCAGCGCCATGAGCGCCGCAGGAAAGCCCTGTGATATGGCCCAATAGCTTCCACCAAGGTAGATGCCGTTGATGAACACGCCCGCCAGCGCATGTTTGTGCCACTCGGCAACAGGGGGGAACTTCCTCCTGAGTACCAACGCGATGAGCGCGAAAAGCAGAAATGAAAGAAAGAACCTGATCGCCAGGAATATGTTTGGAGAGGCTGAATCTACGATCAGCCTTCCAACGATAAACCCTGTGGACCAGAGCAGCACAAAGAGGCCGGGAATCAGCAAAGCGGCGCCTTCATTTTTATTGTTTGTCATGCATACATTCTCTGTGTGTCAGCGCGTACGATCGGTCATGAAGTACACGGCGGCGGCGAGAACGAACGCAATTCCGGCCATTGAGACGCCGTGCCATCCATAGTGCGCAAACAGCCATCCGCCTAGCGCTGACCCTATGGCGCCACCGCAGAAGAACGTGGTCATGTACAAGCCATTCAGGCGACCGCGGATTTCCGGTGCCAACGAGAAGATCACGCGCTGGCCGAGGACCAGATTGGCGGATACTGCGAAGTCCAGAACAACGCCCGCGATGACGAACATCGCCAGGGACAGATGCGTTCCGATGTCGCCGATGTAGGTGATGGCGAACGCACCGATGCCCAGTAGCATCGCTGCCGCAGTGGCGGACCTGATCCAACCCCGATCGGCAATTCTTCCAGCGATAGGTGCCGCGATCGCTCCGGCGACGCCGGCAAGGGCAAACAATGCGATGCCTTTCTGGCTTAACCCGAATTGTGGCCCGGCCAGCAGGAGTGGTGTCGTTGTCCAGAACAGGCTGAAAGCCCCGAACATGCTGGCGTGGTAAAGCGCCCTTCGGCGTAGCGCTGGCGTAGTCCTCACCAGATGCGCCATGGACGCCAGCATCTGGTGGTATCTCAACCGTGCCACCACCGGCCTCGCCGGCAACGCGAACCGCAAGACGCCAGCCAGCAATACCATGCCGATGAAGGAGAGGAAGAACACCACTCGCCAGCTCGTGAAATACGTAATCATGCTGGCCAGCGGCCGGGCCAGCATGATCCCCAGCATCAAGCCGCTCATGACATTGCCGACGACCCGGCCGCGGGTGGCGTCGGGAGCCAGGTGGGCGGCATAGGGCACCAGAATCTGAACGGTGACGGAGCCCAGACCGACCAGAAACGATGCCGCAAGAAACGGTTCCACCGAGCCTGCGAAGCCTGAGATCAAAAGTCCGATGGCGCCGACCGCCAGAATGGAAATAGCCAACCGGCGGTTCTCGAACAGGTCCCCAAGAGGAACGACCAGCAGCAGACCCAGCCCGTAACCAAGCTGTGTCAGCGTGACGATCAGACCGGAGGCCTGCTCTGACAGGTTGAGCTGGGCGCTGATCGGCCCAATCAGGGGCTGAGCATAGTAAATGTTGGCCGCAATCAGGCCGCACGCACACGCAAGCAGCAGGGTCAGCCAGCGGGATATGGATGGATTGTGGGGGCTGCTTGTCGTGCCAGTTGTTGTTAAATTCGCCATTTTGGATTGATTCGTTTCCTATATGTTCAAATTAAAGCCGCACATGTGCGGCGGTGGTTCAGGTAGCTTTGAGAAGGCCGGTCAATCGAGAAGTTTCATCGCGGTATCCACAACGGCCATCATGGCCTTGCGGTTTTGCCCAACCTTACCGAGGACACGCATTCCCTGCAGCAGGGCCAACATCAGTTTGGCCGTTGTACCAGGTTCCGCGGTCCTGGAAATCGAGCCATCTTGCTGTCCCTGCTCGATGATAGCCTTGAGGCGTCGTTCATTCGCACTCAGAGCAGAAGCGACTTTGGCGGCAATCGCCTCGTCCGTACTGGAAAGTTCGACGGCACCGACAACGACCAGACAGCCATACCTTCCTTCGGCCGCATGCGACGACTCTGCGTAGAACACAAGAAGCCTGCGTAGTTTTTCGCGTCCCGATTCGGCGCTTGCCGTGATCTCTGCAATCTGTTGGCCGCGCAGGACCATATATCTGTCCAGCGCAGCGGTAAACAAGCCATGCTTGCTGTGAAAGGCCTTGTAGATGCTCCCTGCCGACAGTTTCAGTGCCTGCGAGAGGTCCGCGATGGACACGCCGTTGTAACCGTGTTCCCGAAAGTAAAGGATGGCACGATCCAGGGCGGTGTCGATATCGAATTCCCGTGGGCGGCCCCGTTCCCGGGAAATATGATGCGGTGCTGCGGCTGATGTACTCATCCATTCATATTAGGATATGAATCAATCCAAATCAAGTATACCAGCCTCGCGCCTCATCAAGGCGCGTATCAGGTGCGGCCGAGAACAGCCATCACCCCCTGTCGCAGGACATCGTACGCGGCGGTCATATCCAGCCCCTCCCATGCGACATAGCCGTCCGGCCGAACCAGCAAGCAGGCCTGTTCTCCACGGTTCCAGACGCGCGCCAGATCCCCATACGCATCTTGCACATCCTGGCCGGGTCCGATCTGGATGACCTCGAGCACTACATTGGCGTCTTCGGAGAGCTTTCTGGCGGCATAGGCCCATGGCTGGCCTTGGAGCCAGCACAACAGCGTGAAGCGCCCGCTGCCTATCAGATCCAGCGTGGAGAGCTTGTTGCCCTTGCGGACCATCCAGCCATGCGGCAGCTTGTGGCCCGGCACGCAGGAGGGGAAATAGTGCAGATCTTCGTCCCGGTCGGATGATGGCTGCAACGGTTGTGTCGGTGCGATTGCCGTCGACTGATAGCGAACATTCGTTTCCACGCCCAGCGCAGCGAATTCATAGGATTTGAATTCGATGGCGTCCCGCAGCCTGGCGCGCCTGTCGGCCCCCGCTTGATCGGTATCCTTCAACGAATCGATACGGGTCCGCATGTCTTTCGCACTGTACCGGCCATCCAGGCCAAGCGCCTCGAATACCGGGCCAAAGTCTCGAACGCTCTGGTTGGCCCGCTTCACGATCCGTTCGCCTACCGGAGCACGCTCCTGATTGTAGGTTTCCAGAAGTGTCGGCGCTGCTTGTCCCCGCAACACGAACGCAAGTTTCCAGCACAAATTGTAGGCGTCCTGGATCGACGTATTCGACCCCAGTCCGTTGGACGGTGGGTGCCGATGCACCGCGTCGCCCATGCAGAATACGCGGCCGTTCGCGTATTGCGTGGCGTACATTTCATTGACGGTCCACAAGGATTTGCTGCGTATGCTGATCTCGATATCAGGGTCGCCAATCAGTTGGCGGCAGACGGCAATGGCTTCGTCGGTCGTCAGTTCCGGCGCGGGTTGGTCAATATCGTAGCCCCACACGATTTGCCATTCGTTCCAGGGCCTGACCATTCGCAATAGCCCCAGGCCTATGCCGCCAATATTGGCGCCGGGCTGAACGATCCACCAAAGATAGCCGGGCCTGTGGGCGATGTACGTGCTGAGATCGGCATCGAAGATGATGCTCATGCTCCCGCTTTTTCCCATTTGCCCGGCCATTGGCAAATTCAGGTCGCGAACGACTTTGCTGCCGGCGCCGTCTGCACCGATGAGATATTTGCAACGGATCTCATAAGTCGCTCCGGTCAGGCGATCCCGCACCTCGACGGTCACGCCTTCCGGGTCCTGCCGATGTGACAGATACTCGGTGTCGAACCGCGCATGGGAGCCGCGGGCAGCCGCATTGGAAAGCAAGATCGGCTCGAAGAGGTGTTGCGGCAAATCGCACTGTTCGCTGGGGCTTGCCTCCAGATACTCGGTTGCGCGCCGAGGGCTGTTCATGCCATAGGGCAATCGGCCGAGCTCATCGCCTGTCAAGGACGTGCAGAACACCACGTCTCCCATGACTTCTTTCGGGGAAGCCTTGGCGATGACCTCGCTCTCTATGCCGAGGTCCCGGACGATCTCCATCGTCCGCTGGCTAACGTAATGGGCGCGCGGTGAATCCGCCAGCCACCTGTATTTCGTGATGACGACATTCTTTATTCCATAGGAACTGAGCATCAAGGCAGCCGACGATCCCGCAGGGCCGCTGCCGATGATCACAACATCGGTTTCCAACATAATTCCATCCTGTTCAGTTAATTCAGTGGGCGTGCTGCCCGAGCAAAGGGACGTTCCAGGCGTCCGACGCAAACAGCCAGGTCGGATCGGGAGTGGTTCGCATCCAGCTGTTTTCGCTGGAGATACCCTGAACCCGTTCCACCCGCTCATGTCGGGCCTGCTGGTACAGCTCGTAAGCGAGAGGCCAATTCTTCAAGCCTGCGGCCATCAAGCACCTCACGAGCACCGCGCCGTCCTCGATCGCCATCGCGGCTCCCTGGGCCATATGAGGGCGCATGGGATGGCAGGCATCTCCAAGCAGGACAACGCGCCCCTTGCTCCACGCGGCTTCGGCCGGCCGTTCGTACAGTGGCCATTTCCGGACTTCTCGCGAGGCGGCCAGCACGTGACGGGCGGTGGGATGAAAGTCGGCGAAGCGCTCCATCATTTCCTCGCGCGACGCAGGAAGAGACTGCACGCCGACAGGCCACGATTCCTCCGGATATCCCGCGACGAAGTAGTATTGATCGCGGTTTGCGTTCATGTAGTAGGCAATGATGAACCGGTCATCGCTCCACCATTTCGTGAGGTCGTTCAGTTGGGCGCAGTGCTCGCCGAGCTGGTCCACATCGACCAGAGCGCGGAATGCGACCTGCCCGGAGAAGTGCGGCGGAGCGTTCTCACAAACCGTGCTTCTCACCACTGAAGAAAGGCCATCGGCGCCGATCACGATATCCGCGACCACCTCGCTGCCGTCTTCAAATCCAAGCCGTATGCCGTCGCCGTCCTCGCGGACCGATTGGAGGCGTTTGTCGAACTGCACGGTTCCTGGCTGCAGGGCGTCAACCATCAGGGCGTGGAAGTCGCCTCGGTGGACGGTCAGATACGGGGCGCCGAATTGCTCGGTGACCGTGTGCCCGAGGGGCAGTTCGGCGATCACATCCCCCGTGAAAGCGTCCCGGCTGACGAAGGCCGCAGGCTTGCAGGCCATCGCAACGAGGGGCGATACGATATCGGGCCATGCCAGCGCCTTGACGACATTGGGCGTGAGGTGAATGCCTGCACCCAACCTCGTGAAGGCTGGCGCCTGCTCGTAGGCGGTCACCTGGAACCCCGTCCTCTGTAGCATCAGAGTCGTGGCCGCACCGCCCAGGCCACAACCGATGACGGCCACGCGCTTCATTTGGCTGCCCCCCCCATCAGCCCGGCAATCATTCTTGCTGGCGAGCAGTTCGAGCAACTTCTCGCGGTTATCCGGCATGTGGTGGCCATGGTCGATTTCGACGACCTTCTCGACGTATTGCCAGAAGCTGGCACTTTGATTGATGCCGTAATCCGGGGCCATGGAGACTAGCCGGATACTGGACATGAAGTCCGGCCTCTGATCTGGTTTGTTCGGATCGCGGATGGTGCCGGCTTTCAGGAAATAGGGAAGGATGGAGACATCCGGCGTGTCGGGCGTCCACACCAGGTACAGTTCCTGAGGCTCATCGGTGACGTTGCTGAAGCCATGCACGATGTAGCGCTCGCCATAGAAGAGCTCCTTTGGCCGCATCTTCACGATATGCAATGTGTCCTTCGGCGCGCCTTCTCCCGGTGCGTGCGCTACATCAGGATATCGGTTCTGTCCCATGTAAATGACGAAACCACCATTGGGTGCATAGAACCATTCGTCCGTCCAGTGATGAACATGCGGCGGCGGACCGACATGCGCCGGCACGACCAGTTTGGCAAAGAGGTACTTGCCGCAAGTCTGCTTGCCGGTGCGGATGAAGTCGAAGGTCTCGCCCGCCGGGCCGAGCACAACCGGTTCATTCGCGGTCTTCGATAGTTCGGGGAAGTCGAACGGAGTGTAGGTGTCGCTTGCTTGTGCAGCAGTTCCAGCAAGAGCAAACAATCCCACCATCAACCATGTGCGTGCATGGCCTCGTTTTCTTCGGCGCATAAGAAATGAACTCCTTGTAAGTTGTTGTGACACGTCCACTTGACGGGACTTGCTCTTGATTTTGGATCAAATCATTTCCAAAATCAACTTGAACACAATCGGGCAAGAAAAAACGGCCCCGAAGGGCCGTTGAGTTGCAGTATTGCCATCAGGCGGCAACAAGTTGCCTTGCCATCGCCACTTCCACCGAATCGCCGTCCGTGTTGAGTGCGTCCAACCCGGACTCCGGCACATCTCCGGATGTGCTTTGCGAAACGAGGATCTTCTTCGCCATGAGCGACAGGCACGTCATCTGGGACGTGGCTGCGTAGCCGAGATAGATGACCTTCACGGGAAGCTTCTGGCCGATCCTCCATGACCGACGCGAGGCTTGCTGGAGCGTATACACGTTCCAGCCCGACTGGAGGAACACGATCGTCGGAAACTCCAGCAGATCCAGCCCGGTCTTGACCAGCTCCGGATTGGTCAGCAGCACATCTATGCCTCGGTCGAGCTGCTCGGCGATCCAGTCTTCGCGCCGTGAGGTGTCCACGCTAGCGCGCAGCACCGCGACCTTCAGACCTTCCTGCTCCAGCAGAACCTTCAGCCTCGACGTGGTGTCCCGCGTCCCGGTATAGACGGTATAGGCCAGGACCTTGCGGCCTTCGGCTTTCTCTGCCTTGCAGATGTCGATCAACTCACGCTCTTTCGGCGTGATTTCCAGCTCGTTGAACTGCGACGGTGTGAACGCCAGCAGCTCGCGTGTGCGGGGATGCGTTACCGTTTCGGGACGGAAGCACGTGTCCGGCCAGGCCAGAAGCACGTTGAGGACCACACCAAGAAGCGTCGTATCCCGCTTGCGCAGGGCTTCCTTGAGAGCCGATGTGAGACGTCCGGCCAGATCACGATAGGCGCTGGCCTGATCGGCCTCCATCGCGACCTCACGAAACTCCTCCTCGTAGGGAGGAAGCACGTTGCCGCCAATGTCCCTGAGTTTCAGGAACACGGTGAACGGCAGCACGCAGCGCAGGATGCCTTTTGGCCCGAAACCCGGCGCCTTGACGGTGCGCACCGTGATCTTGGTGCCCCTGGCCGTCTTGTGCGCGGTTCCGGTGCTCTCGGAATAGATGTCTTTCAACACGCCATGTTCGCGCATGAAGGCCATCGCAGCCGACGTCATGCTGCCGGTCCTGGAGGGCCGGTAGCCGTCTTCGATCATTCGCCCGGTCAGCGTCCGGAACAGCAGCGCGAACAAATCGTCCGCGTAGCCGCCCATCAGCGTTCCGGTCAGCAACAGGGTCCTGCGAGCCTTTGAAGCAAGCACGCCCATCGCCTGTCCCTGTGCGGAGCCCGACCCTTTGTACTCATGGCCTTCATCACACACGAGGAGATCGAAAAAGCCCTGTGGAAGATAGCGTTTGATGAACTCACTGGCTTGATAGCCACCTTCACCAAAGCCAAATTCCATGGAGGCCATTGCACGTTCCATGCGCTGAGCCTGCCGGTCGCTGAAGACAAGATTGCCGCGCTCGTCCATCAGGTTGATGAACTCGAACAGGTTGTCGCCCAGAAGAGATACCAGGAACGACTCGCCGAACTTTTTCATCAGCCGTTGGGCCGTGGCTTCGCCGATGGTGGGAATACGCTTGAGCGCTTTGATCACTGCCGAGGACTGGTCGGTGGCCGAGAGCGAACGCGGCCGCATCAGCGTCCATAGCGCGGATGCGCAGTGGCTGCATTTGCGCCGCGACTCTTCGGCTTCGAGCTCGACCGTATTCACGGGCTCGCCATCGAGGTCGGTGATGACGTGACCGCAATGCGGGCACGCGCCGACGAAACCGCCGCGTGTGCGGCGACGGGTGAACACGGGCTTCCAGTGGAACCCCATGCGCATCCTGACCCTGCCAAGAACAAAGAACTCCTGACCGGTGGCCGGCACGCCAAGCTGCTCGCGCAACTTCAGCAGTTTGACAAGGGTGTCGGGGCCGTTAAGCACCCACACCTTTGCGCCAGGAATGGTTTCGAGGATTTCCCTGCGCCACTTGTAGACAAGGTGCGGCGGCGAGAGGACCAGCGTGCGACGGTAGCCTTCGGCGTTGAGCACGGCCGCGACGGCAATTGCCATCAGCGTTTTGCCCGTGCCCATTTCTGCGTTGATGATCGCGGCGCGTTCACCGCGGTCGACCAGCAACTCGCTGACCGCGTGGATGACTTCGGCTTGCGCCGGGAACGGCTGCCGCTTGAGACGTGACAGAACCCGTTGCCGGTGTGGGCGCGCTTCCCCGGTATAGACCGGAGGATTGGCGCGGTTGAGGCTGTCCAGCAACTCGTCACCGAATTCGGAAACGAAGTCGTTGAGGCTGATGGTCAGCGGCGAGGAATCCGTTTCGAGCAGATCGCCCTGCACGGCGGAATCGGGGATGGTTTCAAGATCGAGGGACATGGTGATGCTCCAATAAAAACGGGGCATGCACCTCCCCCTGTGGGGCGATGGACATGCCCCAGGGTTGGGAAGATATGAAGCGGCGACCGCCGCCGGATGAAGATCAGTATTCGCTTGGCAACAGCAGCGTGGTGACGCTGCGATTCCACTCGGTGATGATCCAGAGATTCAGGTCAGGCTCGACCTGGTAGGACGAAAACAGGCGATCCTCGCCGGTGCGCAAGGCGGTGTCATTGGACTGCCAATCGCTATCGGAGAGATCGCCCCAATCGGCGCTGAGATGACGCGCGAGATATCGGCCTGGATTGAGCCGGCCCTGTTGGACCAGTTCATCGACGCCGCACGTCATGACCAGCTGCCCGGTCAGGAATCGCGGTTGCGTGACTACGCTGAGGAAAAGCGCTTCGTGTGCCATGGTGGTGACTCCATAAAATGAAGGGCCATGGCACCCGGTCGGGGTGAATGGCCCCGATGGGTGGATGATGCGCACGACAGTAGTTACTGGGCTGTCGCGGTGGAAAAAGCACGCGTTGGTGCGTCAGAATTCGGATGGCAGCAGGACATGCGTCGCGCTGCGATCTGCCTCGGTGAAGATGCGAATGTTCAGTTCGCGAGTGACCGCGTAGAGTGAGTCGAGTTGCCCGTCGTTCTTCAGCGCCACGTTATTGGCGTACCAGGCTTCGTCGGAGACGTCGCCCCAGTCACCACGTGCATGCCGTTGAAAGAACGGCATAGGATCAAGACGGCCTTCACGCATCAGGCGATCGACGCCTTCGCTGAAAATCAACGCCCCAATCGAAAACAGCGGCATGGAATGGAAACGGTGGTAATCGGATGAATGTGCCATGAGAATCTTCCTGATTGAGGGGCACAGCCCCACGGGGGATGCGCCTCCGAAACGCGGATACACCGAAAATGCGCGCGCTCAGTGCGCCACGGCCTCCTCGGGCAGTTGAATGACCGTAAGACTGCGTTGCTCGTCGGTGATAACCTCTAACGCCAGCCGTGGCGTAACCTGATAGCGTGAGGCCAGTGGCCCCCCGGATTCAAGTGCCGCCCTATTTGCACGGCGTTCTGGCTCATCAAGGTCGCCCCAGTCACCGCGCAAATGGCGATGCAGGAAACGATGGGGATCAACCAACCCCTTGCTGTCCAGCCATTGCACCCTGGCGCTGAGCGTCAGGGCACCGCTAGAGAACAGAGGGATGGAAGCCGGCGTGGTGCGCTGGCGTGGGAACAGTTTGAAGGACATGGTTGTAGCTCCTGTTGCGTTGATGAAAAACGAAGCCAGCGCCTGGACCAGGCGCTGGTTTTCGGGGGATGGATGAAGCATCAGCGGATAGTCAGCACTTCTCCCCGCGTGGGGGAGCCCGGCGTCATGTCCCATGCGCGAATGATCGGTACGAACTTGTCGGTGAGGATGCGTGTTTCAGCGATCGAGCCGTCGTCGCGTTCGTTGTATTCGACCGCAGCGGACTTCTCTTTGTGGGTATCGCCTTTGACGACCATCACCCTGCCGGATTTGGATCGAACGACACCTGAAATCGCACCGGCGGCGAGCGCCAGGGCGAGGTGCCAGTGAGACAAGGCACGAGCCGGCGGCCGCAGCGATTGCTGCGAAGCGCCGAGATGCGTATCGAGGAAAGGCCACAGCCCTTGCAGGCGATGAACTTCGGACGCGAATTGCTCCGGCTCCATGGTGACCCGGTAGAACTGCTCCGGCTCGGCCTGTACGGCCGGGACGGAATACGGGAGGAACGGCCATTCGACCGGCAGTTCTTCCGCTTCGATATCACCTGTGCCGATCTGCAGCAGCCGGTTGCGGATGGATTTAGCATCGCTGGCCAGATCGCGCTGGCGTGAGCGGGTGCCGAAGATCACCACCTGCTTGAACTGCTGTTCGACCGCACGGTAGATACGCAGTCCGGTGAAATGGCGTGTCAGCCAGCCCACCAGTTCCGCATCCAGCGTGTAGCTGGGAATGATGAAGACCAGCACGCCACCGTACTGCAGCAACGGCAGGACGCGCTGATAGAACAGCTTCTCCAGCCTGGCGCGGCCCTGTCCTTGGTAGCCGACGTTGCCATCGGCATCCCTGGGCAGATCCCCATAGGGAGGATTGAGCCACATCAGTCCGAAGCTTTGCCGGCTGATCAGCGTATCCATCAGGTCGCTGTGCAGGCAATGGTCGACAAGACCTCGGGCATGTCTGGCGCGCTCTTCGTCGAATTCGACTGCATAGGCTGACACCAGATCACGGCCAAGCGCATGTGCGGCTTCAGCGATGGCAACGCCTTCGCCCGCGCAGGGATCGATGATGGTGACTTGACCGGCGGCCGGCGCCAGCGCTTTGAGCGCCCGCTCCAGCGTGGGTTCGTCGGTTGGGTAGTACCCGTTTTTCGCAAAATTCCGGGCAAGCCGGGGGAACATGAGAGCCATGTGAATCTCCTGATTCTGGTTGGGAAAATGAGGGGCATGCGGCTTGCGCATGCCCTTGCGAGACTTCAGGCGACGCGCCGCAAAGGCATGCCGGAAGCCAGTTCATGCGCCGTGGCGCTGAGGGTGCCGTTGCGGATCAGATCGCCGAGTGACTTTGTGAGCACAGGAACATCCAGCGCCAGGCTGTGCCCTTCCAGTGGCCCGTAAGCCATGGGAAGACGCGCCAGCATGGATTGCTCCATCAGCAGGTCCAGCACGATGTCGCGCCAGTGATCGAGGAGTGGTAGAGGGCACGTTTCCTGTACCAGCGTCCACAAGCGATCAAGCCGATGGTCTGAGTCCCTGGGCAGCAGCGTCAGCGCGCTGGCGTTGGCCTTGTCGGGCTTGACGCAGCGCTGGTCAAAGAGCCACAGGTTGACCATCGAACCGAACAGAGTGCGGCGGAAAAGGCGCGTGGAGCGCTTCTCCAGCCTGTCGACGTTTCCGATGAAAACCGGAATGGAGCCGCCTGCGTCGGTGATGAGGTGGAACTGATCCAGGCCATCGTCGTCACGACTCAGCGTGAGCCGGGCCAGAAACTGTTGAATGGCCGTATCTCGTGCCCAAACGGACAGGAAGATCAGGTTGCCGCTTTCGTCGCCGATGTAGCCGTCGGCCATCAGGTCGGAGCATTCATCAATGCGAAGAAGCGGTTGCGAAGATGTTGTATCGGGCATGGTTGTGTCCTTTGGAAAGTCCAGGGACAGCACCGGCCCGTGAGGCTGATACAGCCCCTGGGGGGGAGGAATGCTCCGTCAGGAGCGGTGGGTGAAAACCGCGGGCATTGCCCGAAACGGGCACAGTCCGCGTCAGATCAGTTTTTCAGTTGCCGCAGGCCTTCGGCCAGCAGCCACAGCGCCCGATTGAGGCGGACGTTCTGATCGATGCCTTGCACAGGGCGCGTGCGTAGATGGC
The DNA here is from genome assembly GCF_016624745.1 of Erwinia sp. S43. Lineage (NCBI taxonomy): Bacteria > Pseudomonadati > Pseudomonadota > Gammaproteobacteria > Enterobacterales > Erwiniaceae > Erwinia > Erwinia sp. S43. The sequence continues at coordinate 75,516 of NZ_JACVTX010000006.1, forward strand.
GGCCATTGGCAGTCCGACCGGACAGACCTCCTTTGACGAGGTTTTCCTGCACCCGGTTGAACACCGACCACAGATCCGGCCGGTTGTCATCGAGCCGACGTGTTGCCAGAACCTGGCTTTCAGTTATCGGCAGCACCTTGGTGTCGCTGTCGTACTTGAGCGTCAGGGCCGAGCGTGCAAAGACTTCCGCTTCGCCATCATCGAGCGTGACCGCTCGCATGGCTTCGCGGGAATCCTGCACCTGGTCGAAACCACTCAGGACCTCATACGCGCCTTCGATCACATGGTCCGTGACATTGCCCTTGTGGGGCACACGAACGTCTCCGACGATATCGCCGCACACCAGACCGTTCTGGCACACGAAACGGAACATGCCGGCCAGCATCTGGTAGCTGCTGGTGCCATCATGGGAATTCAGAAGCACTATCTCATTTGCCTCTTTGCCGTTGATCTGGCTTGCATGGCGAAGGCGGAGCATGTGTTTTGTGAACTCGCGACGGTCTTCATGACGTACGCGGGTCTGGCACACCATGAAGGGCTCGAACCCTTCATTGCGTAGCTTCGCCAGAACGGCGGAGGTCGGTATGTAGCTATACCGTTCGGAGCGGCTATCGTGCGGTGTATCCGCAAAGATGGAAGGAGCGACTGCGCGGATCTGGTCATCCGACAGGGGATGATCTGCACGCAGGATCGGGGAACGTGATGCGAAACGAGATGCGAGTTGCATGTCTATCTCCTTGAGGATTGGGCAAGCGATATCGACGGCTGACATAAGGCCAGACGCGCACGCGTGCGTGGAAAACCTGCGATGCAGGGTCAGTCCGAAGACGGGTGGACGGAAAATTCAGACGACTGGAACGGCGGATGCCGAACACGCTGTGCGTCTGTGAGAACGTGGGCCTTTCAGAGACCCAGTTCGGTGAATGAACCATCCGCCTGATGCCTGGTGAGGCGGTTGCCGACATTCCTTTCGGCGTCGGATTGCGCCTCTCTGAACAGGCTCTCGGGCACGATGATCTGAAAATGCCGCAAGACCTCGCGGTAGTAGTCCAGGTCATGACCGAATGGATCGGTCTCGTGCAGATTGCTGTACAGGAAGTGGTCGTCCTCGACCTGCATGGCGTCGTCGATCAGCTCGGCAGGCTTTTCGATGGTCAGGAAAAAATATCGCATCGGCCGGTCCCAGCCGAGCACGACGATGATGGGAAATCCCTTGTGGGACGTGTCGAAGTAGTGCCGACTCATGATGAAGCTCCTCGTTAGAAATCATCGGGAGCCTTCCCATCGGGGAAGTGCCCCGATGGGTGATGGATCAAGGCCGGTCAGGCGCTGGCGAGGTGCCAGTCCTGGGACAGAGGTTCAAACCGATAGCCCATCGCATCGAGACGGTCGCGCTGCTGACGCAGGACGCGGCGGTCGACGGTTGCGTCGAGTTTCACGATTTCGCTCAACGGCCAGAGCATGCCGAACAGTGCCGCGTCGTCATCTTCAGCCGAGGCGTCGGAGGGCGATGCTGCCGCTGGTTCGCTGCCGAATGGCGTGGTATCGACCAGTGGATCGCGCGTGCTGCGTGCCTTGGTCCTGACTGGAGGCCTGGCCGCGGCAGGAGCCTGCGCTTCCTCATCAATGGGATCGATCTCCTGCGGGCTGAGCCGCTGGGCATCGTCCTTGCTCAGGCGATCGATGTTCGAGAGGGTCATCCCGCCCAGGTGGGCGCGGATTTCGATGACCATCCGCCCACTGGTGTTGTAGGTGGAGGGTCGGATTTCGGCGATGACGAAATCACCGTCGTATTTGCCTTCGTCGTACTGGTCCAGCTCGGCATTCTTGATGACGAACTCACCAATGCTGGTCGAAAGGCGGCCGACATTGAAGTCGCCATTCCTGCCGTGGATTGTCTTGATGGCCAACTGGCCTGGTAGGGTGATCATGGATTGCTCCTGGTGATGATGAAAAGAACAAGGCCCCTGTGAGGGGGCCTTGCGGATCAGAACGACTCGGCCAGTGCCGGTGCTTGCGCATCAGCGGCTTCGTCGGCAGGTTCAGCGACCGGCTCGGATACTTCCGATGCCGGTTCTTCCTGCGGAGCAGGTGCAGGTGCAGCGGATTGCTCCGCAGCATCCTGTTCGGACTCGGCCGGCTTGGGTTCGGCCTTGTACTTCAGCACGCCATCGACCTTGATCCAGCTGACAAACAGCAGGCGGGCCTTCAGGCTGACGCCCTGTTCACCGGCGCGCTTCCCCTTGGAATAGGTGAAGGTGTCGGTCCACAGGTCGCCCAAACGGAATCCGATCATCACTTTCTTCTCTGCCTCGACGGCATCGATGCAGCGACGGATCAGATGCTGAGCATCGGTGCCCGAAACGCGCGTATCGAAACGCACGTACGAAACATCGTCGCTCGGACCATTGAGTGCTGCGATATCGCAGGCAAGAAAGGGATCACCTTTCTTCGGCTTCACTTCGCGGATGCGATTGAGGTAGCCGAGGCCGGTGATGTGCAGGTCGAAAAAAGACTTTTCGGTAGAAGTGGTCATGGTGAATCTCCAGACTTGAGGACAAGAATGCGGAGACACACCGACCCCGTACGGGAGGTGTGTAACCCCCGCGCGGGTTGATGGATCGTGAGATCCGGCAATAACTAGGTTGGCATCACCGCCGATTGCTCGACGGTCGTTCGCGCTGGGATGCCGAGTGCGAACTGGTGTGATCACGCGGACGGAACCGCGCCGTAGCCTTGAAGATCGTGGCTACCTGGGCATGTTGCTGACCGGGGTCAGCGCAACATGGCGGTAGCGTGGCATCTGCTATTCCGACCGGCTATCCGGAATCGGTACTGGTTCGTAGCCCTATTGTTCGGTCAACTCACTTGAGCGGGGCTCGCGTGCGGAACTCCACACGAAAAAGCCCCCTATCAGGGGGCTTTGCTGGATCAGAATTGTTTTATGAACCGCAACCGGCCGGGCAACAACCCAGCTCGATTCCGTGCGAGCAGTAGCCATGCTCGGAATTCCAGTCGTGGGTTTCCTGCCTCTCGGCAGGTGTCGCGTAGTCCCAGTCCTGGGCGATCTGCAGAGCCTGTGCCCGCTGGCGTTCGGGCAATCGATCAATGTGTCGTTCAATCTCCGAACTGAAGCGTTCGACGTAGTAGTCGTGAGACAGTCCGCAGCCGTTGTGGGCTTGTACGGCAACCTTTTCGCAGACGTCCCGCCAGGCGATTTCATCAAACGCGAGACAGGTATCTCCGATAGATTGTGAGGAAGAGTTGCAGGCGATTGCTGACATGATGGAAGAACCTCCAGATTGAAACCGGAGCCCTCCCACATCGGGGCGAGACCCCGGCGGGTGGATGTAACGCCGCGACTGCGGTGAAAGAGATCAGTTCGTTTTGCTGTCGTCGCCCTGTGTGGGGGAAACGACTTGCAGGAACAGTTGTGTCGGCGTGGCGGATAGTTCGAGATCGTCCTCGCTGCTCAGGATGCGTGCGAACACGCTGTCCCGCAGTTCGAAATGTTCTGCGAAATCATCGCCTCCCAACTCGGTTCGGGCGCGTTCCCACCAGTCATCGAACGGGTCGGTGTCAGGGTTGCAGCCGATGGCGTAGGCCAGCAGCTTCTGACGTCCCTCTGACGTTCGCTCACCTCGCTCGGCAAGGAAGTAGACGCCGTGGTCCTTTACCAGAACGACGCGGCATTTGTTCGCCTCGGCTTCTGCGAGCACGGGGCGCAGGTCGGCACCTTTGAAACGTAGTGACATGGACGGAATCTCCTGTGTGGAATAGAGAAGGCTCCCCAACCTTCTGGATGGGGAGCCGCTGCGGTACATGACCGGTTGATGGAAGGACTGGCGGTCTTGAGGTCAGCCGTAGAACTGTTGAGCCTCAAACCAGGGAACGAGCCGCGCGTCGTGGCCTACTGATATCGGAAGCACCGCGTCACGGGCTTCGTCGGTCGTGAAACACGTTGCCTGGTCGAGCAGGCCCCAGCCGAGCTCGTTGGACCAGAAGCCGGCGCTGTCGCTGACGGCTGACTCGTTGGGTGAATACACCACCCAAGAGTCGCTTACCGTGGACGTCACGCCGACACCGCCTGACGTCGCCGTGAAGCCTTGGCGTCGATCACGCTCACGTCGATCCGGCGCCAGTCCCCGTCGTCGATGAGCCGCTCCAGCACTTCGCCGAGCATGTCGAAATAGACCTCGTCATGCCGATCGACCAGTTCTCCATCCCGACGCAGTTCCACCACGTAGGTGTCGCCGCAGCGGTCGTAGAGGATCGTCACTTGGCCCTCGAACTTCGCGGTCGAGACCGTGAAGCTGATTGCCGGAGGCGTCTCGATGATCATGGACGGCTTGGGATCGACCCAGGTGAAGTCGCGGGCGCCCGCATCGACCAGCATGTGGGTGATGCGCCGGAACCCGTCGGGCGCTGGCATTTCCTCCAACTGCTGGATGAGCTGGCCCAGTTCCATGCACTGTGGCTCGGGGATGGGGAGCTTGGCCGGAGCCGAGCCGAGGATGTGCGTCTTGATGGTGTAGGGTCTGCCATCCGACGTGTACTCGGTGCGCTCTTCCGGCGTGTCCGCGCGCAGGCCGTCGAAACGGCGCCGTGCGTAGGGCTGGACATGCACCTTGGCGCCCTCGCTGGGAACGGTGGTGACCAGGTTGGGATCGAGCACCGCGAACTCGCTGGGCTTGAGCTTGACGACGATGGCGTCATCGTTGGCTGCGACCACCTTGCCGTCGAAGGGCTGGGGATCGATGGTAAAGCCCAGCGTCGAGGACTGCGGCTGATCGTCGAACACGCGGTACTTGAACGACCGCACGTTGCGGGGCACATGGCCTGCGACAAGCGAAGGCATCAGGGACTTGATGAGGGAACGGTCCATGGGAACTCCTTGAGAAAAGGCAAGGGATTCCCGCCACAAGGGAGGGTGTCCCTTGTGGGTTGAGTGATTGGCGCGGAATGCGCCGGTAGAACAGACCAACCAGTGCAACGAGGCACCGCAGTCTTGAAGGTCTCGACTGCCTGGGCATGCAGCCGGCAACGCCAGCAAACATGTGGTCAGGTTGATCCATGACGGTAGAAATTGTTAGCGCCTATCGGGGCCAACACTTCACCGTATTCGGGTGTCCGATGCCATCGTCGCAAAGTCGTCCTGAAAACAGGAACTAATTGACCCCAACTATAAGAAAAAGAGCCTCACTTGGAGGCTCAAAATTCAACTCGTACTTACTCTTCATATTGAGGCAGGTCGTCCAGGGCCGGAGCATCAGCATCAAAGATCAGGATACGAATGTCCGCCAGTGCGGCCAGATGAATGATGTCGGCCAGGGATTCTGGCATACGCTTTTCCAGATGTTCCTGCCGCAATTGTGCTGCGGTTATGCCCTCCACGTGCAGCAGGTTTTCATCTGTCCATGGTGTCGCAATCAGTTTGATGCCGATCGCCGGGCTGTATGGGATGCGGAATGCAATGAACCGGAATCCGGTCGGCGTGGCGATATCTGCCAACTCGGCCAGATAATGGAAAGCTTCTTCGGTAATATGCATCGTGCTGATCTCCCAGCACCTGCTATAAAATCCGGTATCGAAACTCAGTCGGTGGATCACTTCCTGCGCGGCTTCCCGAGAATAGCAGTCGCCTACGTGAACAGGTTGGCCGAAGTCATCGCCGGTCACTGCGTAGACCACGGTTCGTACCAGGCCGAAGGTCTGGCATTGGCTTTCCAGTACCTCCGGGATTTCCTGACCTTCGGTGATGAGCGCAAAGTCGTTGCACACAAGGCACGGAAATTGCGCGATCTGTTCGTCAGGCAGATGCGCCTGGCTGGGATGCAGTGGCCGCCAGACTGGCGGACTGTTGTCTGCGTGGGTGATGCAAAGCGTGCGGACGAAATGCAGGTGCTGATAGCCGCGGATGAAGGGATTGATAGTCTTGGACATGAGATTTCTCCAGCGAGTTAGGCGGAGCGCCCCCTCCAGGGATAACGCCCCGGTGGGTGGATAAAATGCGCAGCCTTGGTAGAAAGCTCAGTCCTGATTTTGGAGCAGACCCTCGGCTATGCGTTGCCGCAGTTCCTGGCGGCTATTCTGATCTTGAACCCCGGCAAGCAATCGTGCCGCTTCAAGTGTTATGCGGGCGGCTGCTATAGTCAGATCGCCCTCTCGCAGCGCGCTATGCAGATCAGTTGCGAGTTCTCGCGCCTGAGCGGAGTTCCCGAAAAGCGTGATCTCCCGACTGATGAAGCAAGTGTGACCACCGAACTCAAACAGCCTTGGTTTGCTGCAGTACCAGCAACCCTCGAACTGAATAGCGACAAGGTTATGACCATCGTTGAAGCAAGAGGCGATCAGGAACAAGGCTTCGAGGTCTGCGTTACCTTCAAACGGATGATGTTCGATAAGGTTTTCGAGATCTTCGTCCTGATCGGCATGGAAAAGCCTGGCGAGTGCTTCAAGAACCACATCGATTGTCGTCTCGGGTTCGTCACCTGGTGAAATGTTGAGCTTAGTAGATAGCGCCGTCAGGCCGTCCAGAACGTCACTCCATTGCGGATCATTGGTTTCGGCGATCGTGGCGATGAATGCCCGCCCGTTCCCTGGATAGTCGGCGTCGAGATTGAAGGCGCCGAACAGTGCGGAGATAACAGGCGTAACGCGGTCCAGAATGAGAACACCAGTTGCTTCGTAGTAATTGTTCGCCATGATAATGGCTCCTTTCGATAGATGAGCGGAGCCTCGTCCCTGCGGACATAAGCATCCGCATGGGTAATTAAAAGAATATGCCCGAAATAAAGTCGACGCGTCGTGGATGGGCACCTGGGGAACGGTGGAACCCGTTCACCAGCCGCTGTAGTTGAGCACCAGTTGTGCGATCACTTTCCTGCGTTCCAGGTCGAGGCCGCCGAGATCGGCGAGACCCTCGAAGCCGATACGCTTGAGCATCGACGAGCCCTCGCGGGCGTTGTAGAAGCTGACCATTGTAGAAAGGAAGAGCCGCTGTCCGCCGCTCAGGACACCCAGGGCATCGTTGAGCAGCAGCAAGTTGGGACGTAGATCCCATTTGCTGGCCGCACTCAGAAATCCTTCGCGGGTGCCGTCGCCAAACCACTCGACACCGGCAATTTCCACCCCGCGTTTCCAGGCACGGAAGAACGCGGATGGCGCCAATGCGAAATGCGCTTCTTCAAGCGCGATCTGATCGACGACCTCTTGGGGGAGAGATATTTTCAGGTTCATCGCTATGACTCCTGTGGCTGTACGATCAGGGGTGCGAACGCTGCTGCCACTCACCGTTTTCGAGAGCGGTCGCTGCAGCTTCGCTACTGGGGAAATATTCGATGGACTCGCGTGAGACCGGGCCTTCTTCATCGGTCGTGCCGATGTAGTAGCCTGCTGCGCTTCTCAGCACTCGCAGGGGCAGACGCTTGCCGACCCAGAACAAGGCCAGATGGCCGATCCGGGGTTGGGGATGTGAAACAATGGACATGGTGTTCTCCTGACAATGGCGGGAGGCGCCACATCCCGACGGAAGTGGAAGCGTCCCGTGGGTTGATGGAAATGCATCGACGCCGCGATGGCGTGCGTCCGCGAAGGTGATGCGTGGCGGACTGGTGGGTCGGCGCGGAGAACTCCGCGGCACAGCCGGAACGACCCTGGCTGCTGGCATGGCGCTGACAACATCAGCAACACATGTGGCCAAGCATCAAGCAGGCGGCGGCGATCGTCATGCCGAAATGAGATACCGGCCAGCCCCCGATTGAGATACGTGAGCGCCAAAAAGCCCCGCAAAAAATGCGAGGCTTTTTGATGGTGTCTCGCCAGCGGGCGATCAAGATGCGTCGTCGTTGCCGGTGTGCTGTTTCCAGAGGGCAAAGGCTGCATCGGGAGCGAGCTCGGCGAGGATGGTGATTGGCTGCTTTTGCGAGGCACGTAGCCTGGTGAAGTACGCGGACCTGTCGGTGATGCTCCTGAGCTTGACGCCCTTGAGGAACAGTAATTTGCCGTCCTTGATGAACAGCACCTTGTTGCCGATGTCACGATTGAAGGCGGCACGGATCTTTTTGTCCGCGTGCATCGTGTTGGCGAGGTCATCGACCACGTAGTCCAGCGTGATTTCGATGGTGAACTTGCGCGAACTATCCTGGGGGTCGTCGTACGTGGTGACCTCTGGTGGCAGGCTTGCCGCGAACTGCTCCGCTTCAGCGAGCTTCGGCTGTTTGCCGTCACGGGCGCGGACGAAGGTCATGCCACCGTGACCGTCATTATTGGCGTCGGCGATGGGCTCGCCGTCGAACAACACGGTAGCAGTGAAGCAAAGCGTTTCTTCGCTGGCGAAATCGGCAACCTTGAGGTTTTTCAGGCTGACGCGCTGTTGCTGAATGCTCATGGGAACTCCTGGGAAATGAGGCGGGAACGGCCTCATCCCGACAGGACGTGGCGTGTGTCCCGCAGGGGTTAGGGAAGAAATTGCATCGACGCCAGCTATGGCGTGCATCCGCGGAATTGATGCGATGCGGACTGGTTCGGTCGGCGCGTGGGAGCCGCGGCGCAGCCTGGAAGACCGTAGCTGCTGGCATGGTGCTGAATCATCAGCAACGCATGGGAATGAGCATGGCGTTCCGGTGCTGCTTCGTCCTGCGTCAATCGGAATGCAGACCTGGCCCTATTGCCAAAAAAACGCTCCCGAAGGAGCGCTGTGAGGTGGATCAATTGGTGATCCTATTTAGCTTGCCTTCATCATCGAAGACCAGCCGCACCGTCGCGCCTGCCAATTTGGGCTGAGGCGTATAGCGCAGCATGTCTGGCAGCAAGGCGCTGATGACGCGAACCGGGTCCTGCGAGGAGCCGATGGCGATGAAGGTACTGATGGTCCTCTCGTCCTCGGCCTCGCGGGCTTCGTCGTAATAACGATCATCGAACATATAGTCCGAAATCAGCCGGGTGACGGAGCCCACGTCTACGGTGAGGTAGAGCGTGTCGACGCTGCGCACGGCATGTACCGGATACTCGCCAGGCTCGCCTTCCAGGCTGACGTGCAGGCCTTCGACCAGAAGCAGCGAGAGCGCGCCGTCCGCCAGGCTGGGGTGATTGTCTTCATACAGCCTGTTGGCATGCTGGACGACAATCTGCTCGGGCCTGATCGTTCGGACCATGGACATCAGCCAATGCTCAGAATCCAGCCGTGTTTCCTCCAGCAGAAACCCTTTGCGAGCGCTAAGGTAGGCCTCGGCAGTCCACTGATCATCGTCCTCGCTGTCGATGCACCAAACGCCGACCTCCTTCAGAGCCTCACTGGCCGATATTCCGGTGCGGTGATAGCGTTCCCAGAAGCGCCAATGTCCTGGAGGTGTGTCGTGCCAGTCGCGGAACCATGCCAACGGAACAAAGGGGATATCGTTGAGCAGGTCTGCATTGGAAGAGGTAAGGCACCTTTCGGCGTAGTGCTCCACGAATTCGCTGCCCGACAACTGCTGCCGGGATTCGATCAAGACCTGACGGTAGGCTTGATTGATCGCGGCCTGGATACGAATGTAATCGTCAGCCTCATTGAGCAGATGCTGCCGATCGGGAAGCCGGGCGATCATGTCATCGCGCAGTACGACCACGTGATAATTCGATGCGCTGGGAGGAAGACCGATGGGAAGCCCCTGCAGGAAGCACTGCCACTGGACGCATGAAGCCTCCAGGTTGAGCAGAATCCGGCCGACAGGCGTTTCGCGCCATTGCAAGGCAGGATTGGCCAACGGTCGGACCAGTTCATTGCCATTGAGGAAGACAGGCACCGGAAAGGCCTCGCATAGCCTCTTGAGTTGCTGTCCCACCCAGGTCGGCAGATTGACGCCGGCGGTTGGAGATTGCACGCCATCGAGACGAATCTCCGTGCCGATACGTGCTTCTTCAGCATGGACCTCAATGCCATCACCGCGGATGATGGTCGTGGTGCTGGCACTGAACGCCTGCGCACCCGAATGCACCGACAGGTGCGTGGAAAAATACAAGGTCGACAGCACGCCCATGCCGAAGGCGTTCTCGCGCGCCTGCAGTTCCGGGTCCCAGCCGGATTCGGCGATATGAATCAGGGATTGCATGTCGGCGATGCCGGCGCCGTCATCGCTGACGGTGATTGAGGTGTCGTCCACCATGATGTGGATCTGGTTTGCACCGGCTCGCCGTGCATTCTGCAGCAGTTCACCGAGCATGGACTGCGGATTGAAGGCATGTCGAAGGTTGGAAATCAGACGGTGCTGATTGGTTTTGAGACGGATAGTGCTGCCCATTGGGGGCCTCCTGAAAGTCGTGCGCCGCAGTGGACGCGATGGATGAAAGCGCGAGCAAAGACGCGCCGCGGCTGGTCGCTTGGCGCCGGGCGTGAACTGGAAGAGCGGTGATCGCGCGGGGACGAAGTGCATCGACGCCGGCTGTGGCGTGCGTCCGCGAAAACGATGCGAGGCGGACTGGATCGGTCTACGTGGTCTTTCCACGGCGCAGCCTCAAGACCTGGCTGCTGGCATGGCGCTGATCGGGATCAGCAACACATGCCGCAAGACTGGCAGCGGAACATACTGCCGTCCCGCGCCAATCCGCGTTCAGGGTCAACCTTGTTGTCCTCCTTGGCGGGGCTGGATTTTGTACGCCTGTTGTGCTAACGTGTCGTACAAAATGCAACTTTCGGAGATGCTCCTATGGGTACTTCAGCAACGAAAACCGCGCGCTTCGGGCTGCGCGCAACGCAGCAGCAGGAAGCCGTGTTGCGACGGGCGGCCGACGTCGCTCACAAGTCGATGACAGACTTCATCCTCGACAGCGCCTATCAGGCGGCTGAACAGACATTGCTTGACCAGCGCCTGTTCGTGGTCTCGGGCAGCCAGTCGCATGCGCTCCTGGATCTGCTGGATCGCCCGGCACAGGACAATGCCGGGCTGAAGGATCTGTTCTCGCGTCCCACACCGTGGAGTAGCTGATGGCATTGACGGAGCCGTCAGCGCTCGCCGCAGGTCATGCGCTCGACGAATTCGATTGCGGCAAAGCCAGTTTGAACGACTGGCTGGTGCGGCATGCCCGGCAGTCACAGTCCAGCGGCTCAGCCAAAACCTATGTCGTGGCCGACGAACAGCGGGTCGTTGGGTATTTCAGCCTGACAGTGGGCCAGATCGATACCCTCGAAGCGCCTGATCGTGTGCGAAAGGGAATGGGCGGGTATCCCGTCCCCGTTGTCATCCTGGCGCGGTTGGCTGTCGACCAGCGTATGCACGGGCGCGGTATTGGCGTGGGGCTGCTGCAGGAAGCAATCCGGCGCACGGTCATCATCTCCGAGCAAGCTGGCGTGCGGGCCATGCTGACGCATCCGATCGATGATGAGGCCGCACGCTTCTACCAGCGCTTCGGTTTCGAGGCATCACCCGTACGGGAGCAGCAGCTACTGCTGTTGTTGAAGGATGCACGCAAGCTCCTGTTGCCCCAGAGTGCGCAAACCCGATCGATTTCATAGTGTCGGCGTCGACCCTGCCGCCTGCCGTGCGACGCCACTGAATGCCCTGGAAGCGCATCTGTCGCGATCAATCAGAGCAATTTCTTGCTGCCCGGATCAGCAATTTTGTACAAAAAAAAGGAGAGCCCGGATGGCAGAAAAAAAACGGCCCAAGGAACAAGCCCGATATCGTTACCTTAGCGAGCTGGGTGGTCTGGAGATGCTTCAGGCCCGTTACGTTCGCCAGCGCTTTCCGCGGCACGTGCATGAAACCTATTGCATCGGCGTGATCGAGGAAGGAGCCCAGCGGTTCTATCGCTCCGGAGGGGAACATGTGGCCCCCAGAGGGGACATCATTCTTGTCAATGCCGATGACGTGCATACCGGTTGCTCCGAGCTGGAAAACGGCTGGGCTTACAGGGCCATTTATCCTCATCCCGATTTGTTCAAGTCCATTTCCAGGGACATTCGCCAATCGGAGGGAAGTGTGCCGTGGTTCCCTGACGCGGTGCTGCACGACCCGGGACTGGCGCAGCAGCTCATGATGACCTTTACGTTGCTTGCGCAGCCGGGAAATACGCTGTTCAAGGAAACGTTGTTGATGTCGTCACTGACCTGGCTGATGATGCGCCACGGCAAGACGCGGCTATCCCCGCGCGAGCTACCGTCCGCAGAGCAGCGCGTCATGATGATCAAGGAAATCATCGACAGTTGCCCTGAAAGGGATTTGTCCCTAGTGGAGCTTGCTGAAATCGCCGGGCTGAGCCCGTGGCATTTCCTGCGGCAGTTCAAATCGGCGGTCGGTATTCCGCCTCACGCGTACCTGGTTCAGGCCCGAGTCCGGAAGGCAAAAGAGTTGCTGCTAAAAGGGCACCCCATTGCAACCGTATCCACGCTATGCGGCTTTACGGATCAGAGCCATCTCAGCCGCCACTTCAAGGGATCGGTAGGCATCACGCCGGGCGAGTTTGTCCGAGGCGTCTCGTAAGTTTCCGGCCGGGCACGATCATATCGGCCCGAAAATCAGATTCCCGAAGAACAGCCCGGTAGCTTCGGAACTCACCACCGCCTCGGTGTGTGGCAGCAAGCCTCCCGCCCACCATCGCGCCGGGAACATCCGGCCGCGTGTCTGCTTGCGCTGAAATCTGTGGCCATGTAGCCCGCCACCACTCTCGCCAGAAGTCCAGGCATTACCGCCGATGTGATGAGCAAATTCATCCAATACACCGGCATTCCACGTTGTTAGCCTCAGTCAACTTCTAACTTTCAGACTGACAAGCCAACAATGGAAAAAACAATACCTGATGAGCATTCATCAAGGCATCAGCATACATGGCGACGGGAGTTCTTTAGCGGTGTCATAGAGATGCTGCCGCTTTGTGTGTCCGTGATTCCATGGGGAATACTCGCGGGCTCGATGGCGGTTCAATCCGGTCTCGATTTTTGGCAGAGCGTCGGCATGTCGGCGATTTTCTTTGCGGGCGCCGCTCAGCTGGTCACCCTGGGGCTGCTGATGTCGGGAGCAAATGCCCTCACGATCATCATTTCGGTGTTCTTCATCACCTCGCAGCACCTCATTTACGGATTGAACCTTCGGAAATTCGTTTCAACGCTGCATCTTCGATTCCGGGTGCCGATCGGCTTTTTGCTGACCGACGAACTGTTCGCGTTGAGCAGCAAGGAGGATCGGAAGCGCGATCTGTCGTTCAGTTATTTGCTGGGCGCAGGGATTACGTTCTATATCGGATGGGTTGCGTTCAGCCTGATGGGTATCGCGATGGCGACGTCCATCCCGAACCTCGATCAATACCACCTGGATTTCTCGATCATCGCGACCTTCATCACGATTGTCGTGCCAATGATCAAGAACATCAGCACGCTCGTCGGCGTCATCTCCTCGCTCCTGCTTTCCATGCTGCTCACGTATCTGGACGTGGAAGGCGCGATTGTGATCGCGGGCTGCGCGAGCATGATGATTTCAGTCTTTGTATCCCGTATCGCGAAGGAGCGGCAATGACCTGGGCTCTCTTGTTGACGTTGGCCGCGGTTGTCTTTGTCAATCGCTACGTTTTTCTCGACCCGAACACGCCGGTGAAGATGCCGCAGGTATTCCACGATGCATTGCGGTATTCCGCGCCGTGTCTGCTCACCGCCATTTGCGGCCCGATCATTCTTATGGAGAACGGCATCGTAAGGGCGTTCCCGGGGAACCCATATTTTCTGGGCGCGATCTGCGCCGTGGTGATCGCCATATTCGTCCGGCAGATGGTGGTCTCGGTACTCGCGAGCCTGTTGGTGTTCTACATGCTCGTTTATGTGTTGTAGCTGAAGGAATACAAGGGAGGCGCCATGGAGACATTAACAAAGGGATACGATGAATCTACGGAAATAAGAGAATCATACGAAATACTTCCCCTTCAAGGGGTGTGGACATGGTTGACGGGCAAGGAAATTCTTAATCGGGACCAGCTCTGGCGGTCCAGTTCGGCGGAAATGGTTGCGTGGTCGCTGGTTTGGGTAGCCGTAGGTGTTCTGCTGACCGTGTTGGCGGTTTACTACAGTGAAAACATTGTCGTCTCCGTCACGGCGTACGTAATCGGGGTGATATTTTCTGCATCAGGCGCGCGCTATGTGGTCGCGACGATCATTCACCACGGGGTTCACGGGCATCTGTTCAGGAACAAGCTTGTAAACAAGGTTCTGTGTGAAATCCTGTCGACGGTGTTCATCGTGCAGCCGTATGAGCCATATCGCAGATTTCATGTCTACGAGCACCACGGCAAGGATTTCTCTACATTCCAGGACAAGGACCTGGCCGCCATCTACAAGCTCGGCTTCACTCCGGGGAAAAGCAAGAAGGCGCTATACAGAAATCTCCTTCTCACGCTGATAAATCCATCCTTCCATCTGTCATATCTGTGGGGACGGCTTCGGTCCAACTACGTGGGTGTGGCTCTTTATCGGCGCATCATGTCGTTGGTCTGGATGGGTTTCCTGGTCGGTGTCGGGATGAAATATGGAGCGCTGTTCTTCAGTCTCATCATCGCCGTTCCTTTTGTCATCGTGTACCAGATGGCGTCATTGCTGCACCTTCTTACCGAGCATGTATGGCTGCTGCGTCGTTCGGGCGAGACTGTTCGCGATAGCCATGTGAAGAATTGTCTGGCACGTTTTTGCGGTTCCCGATGCCCGGCGGATTTTTCTCTGCGCAATAGCGGTCGCTGGTTGAAATGGGGCATCGCGCACCTGTTCTTCCATTTGCCCTGCAGAATGCTGGTCGTCCAGGGATCGCTGGTCTGTCATGACTGGCATCACCGCTTCGGGAGTGCTCGTGAGTGGTATGCATACGCGCAGTTGAGAGAGAAGGATGCCCGGAAAATGGCGCTCCGTGGCACCTATGACTATGTGGATATCTGGGGACTGCATAACTGTCTCGATTACGTATTTACGATGATCAGCAATGCAGACCCGGTAGATATCCATAATCTGGAATACCGTCTCAACTAATGTCGGCGTCCGATGGAACCCTGAGTGCCACGATCCTTGTGGCATGAGGCTATGCGTTCATGAAGATGGAAAGCCGTTGGCCAAGCCAGGCTACACAGGGGACGGCCATCGAATTACCGATCGCCTTGTAGCGCGGCGCGTCGGCGGCAGGCTTGCCGCGATACGGCACCAGGGTGTAGTTGTCTGGCATTCCCTGAAGACGCTCGCACTCGACAGGCATCAACCGCCTGACGCGCCAGCAAGCCCATTGCGACCAGCCGCTTTCGTCTGGCGGGAGCAATTCGCCACGGAAATATGCCTCGAATGAGGGCAGCAGGACATGGGCCTTGTCGCTGCCGCCCCCGCTTGCGCGCAGAGCGTCAGCGACCGCACCGCCCAGCTCGGCCGTTGCGCCGCCCTCCCGCCCACGCACCGCGACGGAGCGTGCGATCAGATCCGGCCCGAGGATCGTGTCCGCATTCTCCTGCCTCTTGCTGTAGTGGCTGATCAGCGTGCCGGAGATATCGTAGTTGAAGGTGCCCCGAAGCGTCTTGAAGACGATCGCCGGCACGACGCCAGCATTGGCATGGCTGTCGGCGTGCCCGCCGGCGCGAAGGGTTGGAGCAAGGTTTTCGAGAACATCCGCCCCGCTGCCCTGGGCGGTGAAGCCCAGCATTGGCGTCTTCTCATCGCCCTGGTCCTCCGATGCGGCGTTCCGGGCAGGAACATAGGCGATGGCAGGCAGTCCCTGGCCTGGCTTGCCGCCGCCCACCGACAGCGCACCAACGATCTGGCCATCGCCGGCTTCAAGGCGAACCTCGTTGCGGCTGTTCTGGGCGAAAGCCACGGGCATTGCGGACCAGGGCGTGAGCTGGGTGACGATGGGTACACCGCGGCCGGTTCCGTCCTCACTACTGCCTTTGCCGCCGTTGGCAGTGTTCAGGGCATGGGTTTGCTGTCCCGTGACCGACTGAGCTGCAAAGGTTTCGACCTCGAAATCGCATTTGTGCCCGCGTGCGGTCAGGCAGGCCGCTTTGTCGATCGGCCCTTGCCGGTTTCCGCCGCCGAAGCAGACGGTGACGGAGACCCGTTGGTAGGCTCCGGCCAGAGATCCGGGAAAGCTGCCTGCGCCATCAGGGCTGCCTGCAAAAGGTCCGGCAGCGATTTGCCACGTTTGCTCGCCCGGCGAAGAATCCCCGTGCAGGCAATCGGGCTCAAAAAGTACCGCTGCGGGATCGAATCCGTCACGACCACTTGCCACAAGAAACACGCGCTTGCGGCGTTGGGCGACACCGAAATATTGGGCGTCGAGTACCCGCCACGCGATGCTGCGGCGGGGTCCAGACACACAACCCGCGTTCGTCCATTTGGCCCCTGCTGGTTGCAGTTCGCGGCTTTCGCCGGCCAGTGCTCCCAGAAGGCATCCAAAAGCATTGGATTTGTCGGAGAGGACGCCGGGGACGTTTTCCCAGACGATGACCGAGGGCTGTTGATGCTGTTGCTGACGGGTTTGGTCGATCGCATTTGCAAGCTCCGTGTATTTGAGGGTCAGGGCGCCACGGGGATCGGACAGGCCACCACGCGCGCCGGCTACGCTGAACGCCTGGCATGGCGTGCCCCCGACCAGAATGTCGGGCGCCGGAACGGTGCCGGCGAGGATCTGATCGGCGATCCCCGTCATGTCGCCGAGGTTGGGGACATCGGGGTAATGGTGGGCAAGTACGGCATTCGGGAACGGATCGATTTCCGAAAACCAGGCCGGATGCCAGCCGAGCGGTTTCCAGGCCAGGCTGACGGCCTCGATGCCGCTGCAGACGCTGCCGTATTGAAGGTTGGGATGGTTCATGTCGCATCTCCTGTTCTGGTTGGGGCGCAATGGCCCATGGCCGCGCGACCGATGGGTCGGCGGTGGTGCAAAGCGAGGAAGGAGAGGAACAGGGCGCCGGAGGCTGAATGCCTCCAGCGACTGAAAAGGAAACCACCTGTGGGCTGTCGCAGGGACCTGGCCGTCGTCATGAGCCTGTCGCTGTGTCAGCGGTCGCACCCGACCCGTTTCGTGGCTGGGGCCGGCATCTCTGGGCGCACATCCGCGCACAAAAGGAACCCGTTGTTTCACCGGCGGGCACCGGAATCGAACACCGTCGTCCCCGAAGGGTCTCCTGGCGCCTCGCATCCAAGGCGCCAGGAGACCCTTCGGATCGGATGCAGAAATCGCTGATCAACAGGCTGCGTTTACGCAACCGGGCAGGAAAACACCTTCACCCCTCCCGGCGACACGAACCGCTGGAGGGGAACATGCCTTTGCAGAAGGCGGAGACATGCTCGGGATACCCCGCCGTTGGCGGGGCAATGCCTGACAACCGCTGGAAATCGCGGTATGGGCAGGACGTGTCTGACGTCAGGAAGTCTTGCGGGGCGCGCGCCGCTTGCGGGCGGGCGGGCGCTTTCCACCGGACGATTCGATCGCCACGGTGCCCTTGCAGTCGGGGTAGCGGCTACATGACCAGAAGACGCCGGTCTTGCCGGTGCGCTGCCGGGTCGCGGCGCCGCACACAGGACAGGCCGGCCCCTCGGGAACCTTGATGGACAAGCTGGTTCTTCCGTATTGCCGGACCAACTGCGTGATCCAGATGGATTGTTTTTCGATGAACGTGTCCAGCGTCAGCTGGCCAGCTTCAATCATGTCCAGGGCCTGCTCCCACACAGCGGTCGTACCCGGGTCGGCAATGGCGGACGGCACAGCGTCAATGAGCGTGAACGCGGCATCCGAAGCGCGAATGGAACGGCCTTTCTTGACCAGATAGCTCCGGCCGAGCAAGCCGTTGATGATGCTGGCGCGCGTGGCTTCGGTGCCGATGCCCGTCGTCTCCTTGAGTTTCTGCTTCAGCCGCGGGTCGGTCACCAGTTTGGCGACGCCTTTCATGGCCTTGATCAATTCGCCTTGGGTATAGGGCTTGGGCGGCATCGTTTTCAGCGCCTTCAACTCGACCTGTTCGACACCGCAGCGGGTGCCGTTGCTCAGAGGCGGCAGGATCTGGCTCCGCTGAGCGGGTTCGTCGTCCTTGCCGTCTTGTGTCTCGGGTTCGCTGTTGATCAGCGCGAGCCGCCAGCCCGGAACGATCACCTGTTTGCCATTCGCCTGCAGCGATTGGCCGTTCGCCGACAATCGCGCGACCGTCCGATCGAACTCGTGGTGGGGCATGAACTGCGCAATGAAGTGCGCACGGATCAGTCCATACACCGCCCGTTCCTTCTCCGACATTGCCGAAAGATTGCTGGGCTCCAGCGTCGGGATGATGCCGTGGTGCGCCGTCACTTTCGCGTCGTTCCAGGCGCGTGAACGCTGATTGCGGTCGAGCCGGTCGATCAGCGGGCGCAGGCTCGGATCGGTGGCAACAATGGCGTCGAGCACTGCCGGCACTTCGGCAAACATGCTTTCCGGAAGATAGCCGGAGTCGCTGCGCGGATAGGTCGTCGCCTTGTGCGTCTCGTATAAGGCCTGGGCAATGTCCAGCGTTTCCTGGACGTCGAGGCCGAACTGCCTGGAGCACGTTTCCTGCAGCGTGCCGAGATCGAACGGCAGTGGCGGTGCTTCGCGCACGCGCTCGGTTTCCACCGATTGCACCAGCGCCTCACGGCCATCGCGTATCTGATCTGCCGCATGCAATGCCACGGATTGTTGCAGGCATCTTCCAGCCTCATCGCTGGCACCTTCGGGTGGCACCCAACTGGCGGAGAATGACTGGCCCGAATGGGACAACTGCACTTCGACAGCCCAGAACGGCACGGAAACAAAACGCGCAATCTCGCGATCGCGGTCGACAACCAGCTTCAGCGTCGGGGTCTGCACACGGCCGACCGACAGCACGCCCTGATAGCCGGCCTGCCGACCGAGAACGGTGAACAGGCGGCTGAGGTTCATGCCGATCAGCCAGTCCGCGCGCGAACGGGCGAGCGCCGAGTAGTACATCGGCAATGTCTCGCTCGACGGCTTCAGGGCATCCAGCGCCTTACGGATGGACGCATCGTTGAGCGCCGACAACCAGAGCCGCTGAATGGAGCCACGGTAGCCGCACAGGTCGATGATCTCGCGGGCGATCATCTCGCCCTCACGGTCTGCGTCGGTTGCAATCACCAGTTCGGTGGCTTGTCCGATCAGCTGTTTGACCGCTTTGAATTGCGTGGCAGTTGAGGACTTCACCTCGTTGCGCCAGCGCTCTGGAAGAATCGGAAGCTGTTCGATGGACCAGCGCTTGTACTGCTCCCCGTAAGCTTCCGGTGGCGCCGCTTCGACCAGATGGCCGATGCACCAGGTCACGACGATACCGGGTCCGTTGTAGCAGCCGTTACCACGCTGCCTGGCGCCCAGCACTCGGGCGATGTCCTTACCTTGCGAAGGCTTCTCGCACAGATACAGTCGCATGCAGCCTCCCCGGAAATGGCATGGTGATCGTTGAATGAGCACCAGAATGCCGGGGAGATCAGCGGCAGGCAGCAAACAAGGTGGACTACATGCTGACCGGCTTTTTGCACGCCCGGAGCATCGTTGCGGCAGTGCGTAACGGTCGTCGGAGAAGAACGATGTACGGAGGCTTCGCCATCGGTGCGCGCGTGGAACTCAGTGGAACACAGAGGACAATTGAAAGCGTGATTCAGGTGCAGGCCATGAATCACACGAGTCATGCACGGCATTGGCGCATAGAGGGCGTCTGTTCTCTGCTACAGCCGCCCTCAAGCGGCAGACATCACGTTCACCGTGGACGTCCGACCGGGGAACTGATACAGACCGAATGCAACTTAGACATCCGTCTCCGAACGCCACTTCAGGTAATCATCTACGCGGAAGAATCCCGCCGCCGCCGCATTGCGCTCCAGCGTCCAGGTGGTCTCGCCGGGATGAATCAGAGGCTGTAGGTCTGCGGATAAGTGCGCTGTCGACTCGGTAAGCGAGCCATCTGAACATTCAATGCCCGGATCGAAGTTTTCATCCCTGTAGTCACCAAAGTCGCCGTCATCGGAAGGAGGGGCATCGTCAGCCTCCCAGGGCTTTTCCAGCCACATGGCATGGAGCTGGTCGTCATCAAAGTCCTCAAGCATCAGATAGTACAGCGCTTCGACGTGCACCTCTGCCGGTGGCACATTGAACAACGTTGCGAAGCGTTGGCGCGCGGTAGTCTCGGCCGCGATCTCATCGTGCTCGGATTGCTCGATCTCAGCCCACCAGGCGGCACCGTCCTCAACAGCCTGGCTCAACTCAGCAGCGCGCTGTTCAGAAGCAACACGAAGGTCTTCCACGATAAGGTTCTGGTCGGCTTGAGCACGCACCAGAACATCAGCCCAGTCAGTAGGGGCAGGGCAAATGCCTGCGTTGATGAAGAGCATGTTCTGGTAGTTGATGATATTCTCGTTTTCGTCGGGAACAACGCCGAGAACCACGGGATCATCGCGCACATCTTCGATCGCTGGAGCAAGACCGCGCTTTGTGCGACCGCTGCCTGCCCGATCAACCAGATAGCGTTCACGCCAGGCCTCACCGCGGGCCCGTTTGCCTTCGCCCTCCATGCTCATGGTGTATTTCATCAGCCACATGTGCATGTAGCGTTGACGCTGCTCGATATGACGCAATGCCAAGTCGTGGAAACGCTGATAGAACGCTTCATCATGGCCGCAATCGAGGCTATCTCCTTCATGGGAGATCTCATGCTCGACAAGGGTAAAGATGTAAGCTGCAGTTTGGAGTGGGGAGGATTTGAGACGTTGCGCGATGGTGAGATGGATCGCGATATAGCTACTGCCGTCCGTCCATGCCTCGGCTCTGTTGGACTCGCCGAGAAAGATGTGAAGTGATTTGCCGCCATGCACCTGACCGCCATACGTGAGGCGTCCGCCAGTGCACAAAGCCGCGTAGTGATGCAGACACCAGCGCAGGGCGACCCACGCACGCCGCGTTTCGCGATCGAGCGCGTCTTTCTCGGTCACGATACGGGTTCGCTCGATGAATGCATCCCGCAGCGTTGAGAACGCGACCAGATCAGGCACGTAGAGACTGTTCAAACCCCAGAAATGCGTGCCGTTTTGCTCGACATCATGACGCAGATTGGCATTGATCCGAATGATGCAGTCAACGAAATCCTGAGCGTTGTAGCAGCCGAAGCGGTCGAGTGTGTCGGGATGTACGATCAAGGCGATGCCCTCGCGGGCAATTGCCTCACCCTTCGGTACGTCGAAGGCGTCCTCCACTACAGCGAATCTGCCATCCTGCCGCTTGTTGTGGCTGTATCGGCATTTGCGGAGAAAATCCTCCAGTGACACGTGCCTCTTGCCAGGCAGAAGAGTGACGACTTCCTCCCTTGAATAAATCTGAACGATATTCGCATCGCATGAGAGCAGCGCCCGCGCGGACTTCTCACGCCGAGCCTCGGTCTTGCGATGGTCGCCAAGCCGGGAAGCCATCTGGTCAGCCATCCGACCGAACTGACTGGCAATCGACTTCCACACCGGACAGGTCTTGCGCAGGATCTCCGTGCGGGAGACGTTCAGAGCAATCGCCTTCTTGGAAACGACAAGTCCGCCAGCACCCCACATGTGAGCAGGATCGTGCCGCACGAGTACACCCTGGTTATAGATAGAGACGGCACCATCCGCTTTCACGCGATACCATGCGAATTCGTCCTCCGCATCCCAATGTTCGGTGCGAGGATCACGGGCAATCCTGTGACCATTCAACTCGACGCTGATGGGCGTGTAACGTACCAGATCCCGAATCTCCTGAATGGCGGACATCAGCTCGGCATCGCTCAGCGCCTCGTACCAGTAACCTGAGATCGAGCATCCCTGCACGGCATCCTGGATTTCGTCGAGATCATAGTGATAACCCATGGCACGAGTGTCGACGGTCATCATCCATGCGTTGGAACGCCAGACAGTCGTCGCATGGGCCATGATCTGGCCGCGGCCGAGCCGGAACCGCCCGTAGGTCGCATCGCCTTCATCGTGCGGAGTGCCGAAACGACCGAAGTAGCGAACGACGTCCTCCCTGCTGACAAAGCCCTGTCCGTCGTCGCTGCAGGTGAAGCCCGTGTGGCTCAGAGAAAGAAACACGGTGCCGGCCTTCGCATCTACCGAGTTCATCAGCAATTCGATGATGGCTTTGCCGATGGAGCCGGCCTGGCTGTAGATGATGTGGTGGATGATTTGGGGATCAAGTTCGAATGGTAGTCGCATAGGTAGGCCCTCCTGCAACATCGGCCAAAATTCCGGCTAACACAACCCGACGAGCAATGGGGAGCCATCCACTCGCCGGGTGTCGCCACGAGTGAAGGTTACGGGCTTTCGTTGGTCTCGGATGACGCAGGCTTCGTCCCCAGCACGACCGATTCGACCCGATAGGGAAGGATGCCGATCCGCCGCGCCTCGATCTTGAAGGTGACGCGCTCGTTCTCTTCCGCATCCTCCCACTCGTCGCGAACGGCGCGTCCTTCGACCAGAACGCGCATGCCCTTCTGGTACAGGCCCTTCCAGTGCTCGGCGTCGCGGTGCCAGATTTCCACGGGGGCCCAAAAGCCGCCGCGATCCTCGAAACCATCCTTGGTGGGCACCGGGTTGTCGAAGTAGACATTCAGGCGCAGCAGCCTGCGCGGTTCGTCGTTCCCGTTTGGAAACTCCCGATATTCCGGCACAGAACCGATATTGCCTTCGCCGTAGTAGTGCGTGCTCATAGTCAAAACTCCTCGCTGGTGAGAAATACCTGAACCGATGGGCATCAGTGCAGGCGTTGTAGGTCGATGAACGACCGGTTCAATTCGCAGCCGATGAAATGCCGTTGCAGGCGTAGTGCTGCCACGGCGGTCGTGCCACTGCCCATGAATGGATCGAGTACTGTGTCGCCAGCGCGGGAGCTGGCGAGAATGCACGGCGTCACGAGGGTGTCGGGGAACACAGCGAAATGGCCCCGGCGGAATGGCTTGCTCGCGATGGTCCAGACATCCCGCCTGTTGCGGTTGCTGCGCGCGCCGATCTTGTGCAGGCTGCCGCACCCCGATGCCGACCCACAACGTGCCGTCATCGGCTAGCAGCTGGCGCACCGCGCGGAACACGTCAACCAGGTCGCGGATGTATTGCCGAACGGTGATCTGCCGTCCGATCTCCAGGCGCTTGTCCGGATGTCCTGCGGGCAGGTAGCTGCGCAGGCCGAAGTACGGAGGGCTGGTCACGCACATCTGCACTTGTACGCCGTCCTGGTACATCCGTTCCAACAACTGGCGGCAATCGCCAGCATGGGAGCGATCGAGCCAGCGACCCACATCATTGACGGGCCTGCTCATGACGAAGACCCGCCATTCGATGGGCCAGTCCCGGTCCCGCCGACGGCCCGGCGTTGGTGAACTGCCTGCGCCGAAACCACCTTGCTGGCGCATTCCATCCCCAGCCGGGCAATGGTGTGGCACAGGCTGATCTGCATGTTCAGCACGATGCGCTGCTGTTCCAGCGCAAGGAGGTCGTCAATGAGGCCGATCGGTGTGGAGGGGCTGGCAATCAGTCCTTCCCACAGCGCCACGCCCATGCTGGAACGGTCGAGGTTGCGCCAGCGAAGAAAGGTTGTCCCTGCGCCAGTGGTCTGCTGGGCCAGTTGAACGGGTAGCAGGTTGAAGGGATGGCTGCGGGCCTGCGCCAGCACCTTACGCTGCGCCAGTCCAATCAGGTCGTCCCGCAGCGCTTCGCACTGGCTGGCCCAGGTCGCAAGCTCCCCATTACCTTTAAAGGGTCTTAAAAGGCCTTTTAGGTAGGCAGCGTGTTCCAGCTTCTGGAAGTCCGCCTGTTCCAGCGCCTCGAAGCGGCTTGGCGCGTTCATGCTGATGCATCCTCTTCGTCCGAAGACGCGGATGCTTCACCCTCGGCTTCTTCGTCGGAATCGGCTGGCGCAGTCTGGTCGGCGTCACTGGCCGGCACGACAGCCGATGTTCCGGACCGGCTGGTCGCAGAGGCCAGTGGTGAACGCCGGATAAGCGGCGGCGCGAAGCGGGAGCGACGTTCGCCTTCGAGCACGTCCTGCGGCAACTCGCCATATTTCTCCACGGCTGCACGTGCAGCGGCGTTGTTGGCTGCGAAGTCGTCGCGCTTCGTGCCGGAGTAGCGATACTGCTGCGCCAGGCTGAACAGACTGCGCAAGGAATGCGCGCCTTCGCCCAGCCAGCGTTCGAGCGTGCTGCGGTCGATGAGGGCCGTGTGATGCGCCAGGATCAAACGCCGGGCAAGATCGTCATAGTCGGCCAGGAGGTACACGGCCATGAAGCCGAGCTGGGAGGAAACGAACAGCGGCAACTTGACCGGCTGGACATTGAGGTTTTCACCAAGGCTGAGCGCCTGCGGGATGTCGGCGAGCGCCTGGTCCACCTGCTCGCGCAGGGTCTGAAGCTGCTCCTTGGTCGTGCTGAGCTTGTCTTCGATGCGCAGCATCCACCAGTCCGAATAGGGATCGTCCTGCTCAGCGCCGCGCTTCAGCTTGTTCATGATGGCGACAAAGCCGTTGAGGCCGATGATGCCGGGCTTGCCTTCGGATGGAGTACGCCCGTGCCAGATGCGCGAGGCATGATGGGTGTGCAGCGTCAGCGACATCGCGCTGCGCAGGGAACCCAGGTTCAATTGCAGAGATTCTGTTTCGTTGGCCATGTTGACGACTCCCGATAGTGGAACGAGAGGTCAGCATCGCCATTGGCCGGAAGGCCGTCAGTCATCAAACCGCACCGGAGCAGCGCCTGTTTGTGAGCAAACGGCGGGACGGCTGCCTCGGCATCAAAACCCGGGAATCTATTCGTGGGAGCGAGGTTCACGAAATCTACCCGGATCGGGAAGGCAGCCTGTTCTTCTATACCAGTGGTATAGGCGCCCATGGCCTTCGGTGGACACTCGAATTCCCTGTTGGGCCAGCGCATAGCTATCCAGGGCCGGAAGGCTGTGTGTTGCGCTATACCCCGGGTATAGGCGTCCATGGCTCTCGGTGGACGCTCAGCCCGTCAACCACGATAAGCGCTTGGTGCCCCGTGGCTGGAAGGCCTCATGTTTCGCTATACCCGGGGTATAGGCGACTATGGAACTGTATGGAATCTCTCGTCATGCTCGATAGCGGTGAATTGCCAGACATCGCCACGACTATTCGTCGATAGAGGCAAGCTCTACCGCAAGCGAAGCATCGAGCGCAGCCGGGCGATATGAGCCTGAGCGACTTCAGGATCTACAGGTTGCCGTGGTTCCTGGGGCGGTGGGGTCGTTCTATCGGGCGGCGTCCTCTGTCCAGCCCAGGCACGGAACTCACCGCGCATGGCTTTCTGGATAATGCCAAACAGGTAACCGGCCGGATTGCGCACGTTGCTTGCTCGGCAGCGGGCATCCCACTCATCGAGAACGGCCTGATGCAGGTCGGGATCAATCGGCTGCAACGCGGCCAATGCGCCCGACTGCTGTTCTGCCTTTAGCGACATGAAGCGATCGGGAAGGCGAAGCATGCCTGGCCCGCGCGGTACTGTACGTACTTCTTTTATTTCTTTTTCTTTATGTACTGTACTATCGGTCTTCGGAATACGAAGTGAGCCGGTTTCCCGGGTTTTTTCGCCCACTTCGGATTCCGAAGAAGGTTTGTCACGATTCCGAAGAAGGCCGTTTTCTCCGTCTTCGGAATCATAATTATCCACAGGCTGTGTATAAGTCGCGGACTTCGTCCATCCTTGTGCTGCCAGACGCTGCGATATCACCTGCAGCCGGCTCGGCAGTTCCCTGCCGCTGAGCATCGGGTCATCGTTCATTTCCTTGAGCGTGTGGACGCCGACGCGCTGGATGGATTTGCTGGCATGTGCCAGTGACTGGCTGACCAGCCCCAGATAATCGGCGTCGAGCTGAATGGCTTCGTAGGGAGTGAGTGGCTCGTCATGCAGGACATAAAGGTTGCCCTGGATGCGCCCTGTCCTGGGGTCACGCCGGCGTCGTACCAGGCTTATCCAGCGTGTGAGGCGTAGCAAAGTCAGCGCACGCGCTACGGTTTCATGCGAGGCTCGGGTGGCGCATGGCATCGAGGCCAGCCAGGGGGCGAGTTGGTCGTAGGTCGGCAGAGCCGAGATGCCGTCGTCGTTGAGCAACAATCGGAACACTTGCCAGGCGTTGCGTTCCAGCGGCGTAAGGCGATTGTCCGTGAGTAGAGCGCGAGGCACGGAGTCATGGCGATTACCGCTGAAAATGAAGCCGTCAGTCTGGTGAGGCGGGGCTGATTGGGCCGGTGTTGGCGGCGGTTGCTGAGCCTGAATTCGTTGAAACGCCTGTTCGAACAGGTCGCCCAGCGATACGGGACCGCTTGAACGGCGTGAGCGGTCCATGCTCAAACCAGCCCTTCATCGATCCACCTGCCGATGGCGCTCCAGATGACTGAGATGGGCAAATTCATGCTTTCGGCAAGGTCTGCGGCAATGTCGAGCATCGCCGTTTCGTTGGTCAGCGCCACACCGCGCTCTTTGACGGTTTCAGACCAGCGGTTCCATAGATCACAATCCTGCTCTTCTGTCAGGACAGGGTGACGCCCCTTGCGCTTCGGCAGGCCAATGATACTGCGGCGCAAGGCGATCTCCTGGTGGGTCAGGCCGAAGAACTTGCTGATCAGTTCCGTGCTGGCGCCCAGGCGCAGCAACCGGTCGATCCTGACCACTTCCTGGCTTACGTCCTCGGCCTGATGCAGCAAACGTTGCACGACGTCTCGATTGACCGTTACGCAGCACCAGGAGACCAGCGCATTGGCCAGCACGCTGGCCAATGCGGGATGTTTGAGTGCATCGAGATCCGCGTCCTCAAATCCCATGGACTTGGCGCGACGCAACTGACCGTTGCGCAAATCGTGGAGCGCCTGCGCGATCACTGCCTGATTGAGAGGATGAGGATTCGACATGGCGCCTCCCCTCATGACCCTGGCATGGCGCTATCGCCATCCATGGTGCCTGCCTCAATCTCCAGCAGTCGCCGAGAGAGCCGCATCAGCCGGAAGAGTTTCACCAGGCCGTTGTCGGTCAGAACATAGGACTGGCCCCGAGAAGGAGTAGCCCGCTGTGCCATTCCCACCAGCAGGACGGCCAAATCTCCTGCCAGGCGCGAAGTGTCGATACGCGCCGGGGAGGCGCTGGCCGACAGATAAGGCGCGCTCAGAACGTGCAGCAGCGTCAGGGTTGCACCGGGAAGCGCCAGCGCGTCGGCAGTGCCCGTGCGCTCGACATGTGCCGCGCATGAGAAACCGATGCCGTCATCGGACGGGACGATATGGTCTCCCACGCCAGCTTCACTGGCAATTTCCAGTGCGAACTGCGCAATATGAGTACGCAAACGGTCGGGTTCGTCCAGGCCGGGATCGATGTGCCATACATCCGAGATCGGATACAGGCCGCCGACCTGCACGGGGATAGCCTGAAGGACGTTGCTTTCAAAGTCGTTGTGCGCCTCGCCAGTGTGATCGGCAATCAGGCGCTGGATCGATTGGAGGCGGTCAGTCGTTGGAGCAGGTGAGACGATGTGCTCCTGGAGCAACGCAGACCGCTGGCTTTCATCTTCCGGCTGATCGTCCGATGTGGAAGGCTGCGTCGAGGATGGCTTCGTCTGCAGGCTGGACGCTGTTGCCGCGACTGGCGCTTCACGCGGCGGTGGCGCCGGGGGTGCGGGCGCGGCCTGCGGCGATGTCGCCACGGTAGGCGCGGCCGGCGGTGCCGCGGCGGGTTCACTGGTCAGAACTTGCCAGCGCTTCTCGGAGTCGACGATTTCGAGAGCGAGCGTGTCATACACCACACCGAGCAGGTCGGCCATCTGGCCGATGAGTTCGTCCTGAACGCGCTGGATGTTGAAGCTGCCGGGCGTCCCATCGAAGACGGCAAGAACGTCCTGGAACAGCGTGGCGAAATCAACATCCACCTGTTTGGTCGCGGCGCGTGCCTCCCAGATTCTGGCGCCGGCCCGGCGCAAGCCGGTCAGTTGCTCGACCTGATGGCGACCCAGCCCTCCGTAGAGGACGTTCGGAATCGCCGGCAGCAGGTATTGGATGGCCTCCTGCATGCGGCTGATATGGGGCTGTGGAACAGGATAGCCGTCGGCCTTGAGGCGTCGGGCAAGCTCCGATTGCGACAGCGACTTGCCATCTTCCTGCTCGTAGAGTTCGCGAACTTTTTCGACGCCAAGTGCGCGCTCGATGAACGAAAGACTGCCATGCAATTCGTTCTCTGCGAGGTGCCCGGTCAGGGCGACAATCTCGCCGCGCTCAGGCCAGGGGCGGAACAGGCAACCGATACGGAAGAAACGTTCATCCCTGGTCTCGGTCCACAACTCACGCAGTATGGCCAGCCGGGTGTTGCCTCCATTGCGAATGATGTAGTGGGCTGAGCCAGGCCTGCGGGTGATTGGCGGTGGTGCGTCCAGGCCGCGTTCGCGGATCGAGGCCTTGATTTCGTCATAGAGCGGGTTGCGGGTAAGACGCGGATCAAGCTCGTACGGACGCAGCTCATCAAGCGTTACGACCATCGGGGTATCCGCGACCGGATCGGTCAATGCGCCGGCCACCGGGCCTGAGCGGCCGAAGCCATCGCTCATCAGCTTCGCAGCCATTTCCTGTTCGGAGATATCAGCCATGGCCGGTCTCCTTTCCATCAGGACGTGTTTCGGTGCTCTGGCGGTTCGCGCGGCGCAACATGGCACGGGCGTTGCGCCCGGCGCGGTGATCGCTGGCTGTCGAGCTCGTGAATATCGGCGGCAATCCCGGCTTGATGAATTTGAGGTGGCCGCCCGACGTGCGCGAAACGGCCCAGCCTTCGCTCAATGCAAATTCAATAAGAGGCAGGAGTTGCTTGTGGCCTCGCGCAAGCTCATGGGCGTTCGACATGAGAATGCCTCCTCCCGATCTTGCCGGTGACCAGGTTAAAACGCTCACGCCATTGCGGGCATAACTCGATGGCCAGGGAGCGGATGATGTCGAGTGCGGCAGGGGCGAGCCTGCCTGTCGGGCGCCGATGCTCGACACGGTGAGCCGGAAGGCTCTGCGTTGCCGCACGCGGAAATGCTTCTATCGCGGGGACTTCGGTCTCCAGAACCTGGACGCCAGTCTGCTCACGGAAGATCATCCGCATTGTTTGCCGGATCAGGCGGGCATTGGATGATACGGCTGGCACCCGGTTGATTAGCAACTGCAAGGGAGGTGGCTCAATGCCTAGATGGCGATACGGGCCGATATCCTGGATGAGTTGGACGGTGCCACGCCGCATTTCGCGAGCGGCAAGGATTTCAGGCGTGACCGGCGAAACAGCAGACCCGGATGCCAGTACCGCCATTTCGAGAAGCACGCTGCGGGAGCCCTGAGTGTCGATCAAAATCAGGTCGTAGTGCGACTCGAACGCCGGCAAGAGGTTTCGCAACCGTAATCGGCCATCAGGGGCATGTAACAGAAGCGTGTTCAATTGCCGGTGCTGGTCGTTGGACAGAATGATGTCCATGCGCTCGATCGCCGTGCGCGAGGCCAACTGCGAAATGTCGCGCACATTGAACGCCAGCAGCTCATAGACGCCACCGGGTGCGCGGTCGGCCAGTTCATAGTACGACGAGAGTGTGGGCTGTATGTCGAGATCGAGAAGCAGCACCCGCAGTCCCGCGTCGGCGATGAAGCCGCCGAGGTTTGCGGCGATCGTCGTCTTGCCAACGCCGCCTTTGGTAGAGATGACTGAAATCACCTGCATGACTTGCTCCTCTTCGTTAAGGAAATGGGGAGCAGGGTCAGACGCGCTCTTTAAGGCGGTCGGTGATCCATTGGTCGATCTCGGCGGAGTCCCAGCCCACGGCGCGAACGCCAAGTCGCATGGCCTTGGGAAACTTGCCCTCTTTCATGAGGCTGTAGATGTGGGCGCGTTTGAAGCCCGTCTTTGCCTCAACCTCTGCACGGCGCAGTATGCGCCGCTCCGGTGCCGGAGCGGGGTTCTGTTGAAACATGATGGTCACTCCTTGATGCTCGGTGGATCTTCTTGGGTCTGAACCGCATTAGAAGAGCGTCACCGTCAGAACACATCAAACAATAGGATCGTGCTGACCACCGCATTCATGGGTTGTAATTAACCTGGTGATATTTCAGAACTCATCGCCGCCAACTCGATCCCTGGAAATGCCAATATTCTGAAATGTGGCAGCGCGATAAAGGGGAAGGACAGCGGATGTCACTCTGCTTATTTAATTTGCAGGGGAGTTCTGGGGTTTTTCGTCTTGGGGTCGACCAAAAAAGTCCGACAAAATGTCTAGGCCGGTATTGACATATCGGTTCTGCGCTTGAGCCGCTGAAATGACTTGGCTTATGTCATGAGCCTGTCTTGCTCCTGGCTTTCTGCTACAGACGGAAGTGACTTTTTTGGTCCGATAGCGGACAAAAAAAGCATGACGCCATTGATGGTGCCATGCCTTACGGTGCGGTCCTGAACATCAGCTGATGCCGCTTCGGCCAATTTCCTGCGCACGCTTTACGAAGCGCTCCAGTTCCTTGGACGCGGGCTTCTCGGGTACAACAATGAACGTCGCTGTGTTGGGAACATCATCCGCAACCGGTCTGATGATGACATCCGGGTGGCTGTAAAGCGCAATCTGCGACTCCAGTCCTATCCCAATGCCGTATCCCGCTGCGACTAGCATGATCATCGGTTCGTGACCTGAAACATACTCTGCAACAGACGGTGAGGGCAATGCGCCATCATTAAACCAGCGACGAATGACATTATGTCCACCTGCGCATCGTTCTGGATGGCAAAGAATTAAGGGATAGCGGAAGGCTTCTCCAAGGGGGACCTTATCGAAGGAGAGCAACGGATGGTGGGTAGGTATGGCAATCGCAGGGCGCTCGGCCCAGACCATCTCCTTCACGCATCCATCGGTGGCTTCGCCGTCTACCGTGAAGCCAACGTCAATCTGATCATGACGAAGGGCCTGGAGCATCTCGTTGACCGTCATCTCGGCAATCCGGATCTCGGTACGAGGCTCTTCCTCACGGCAGCGGGCGAGCAATTGTGTGAGACGCGGTTGGGCGAGGCTATCAGCCAGGCCTATTCGCAGTCTGCCGCGATAACCCTGTGAGGCTGAGTTAACGCGTGTCTGGGCGTTGTCCATGAACGCGAGCATACGGCGCGCCTCTTCACGGAAAACCTCTCCAGGCCATGTCAGTCGTATCCGCCCTTTGGCGCGGTCGAGAAGCCTGACGCCAAGCTGGGTCTCCAACTCCTTGATGGCGCGCGACAGCGGCGAAGGTTCGATGTGGACCCTTGCTGCAGCGCGAGTGAAGCTCTGCTCTTCGGCGACGATCAGAAAATAGTGCAGGTGTCGTATCCTCATGGTGTATCTTCCTTTGGTTGTTGGAATGCTTCTCCGGCAGCGGACAGAACACTCTTTCGAGCTTGAAAACGATCCGGAAAGAACACCATGTCGTGAAGGTCTCCCATGCTTGGGTGCTTCCATCATTGACGCCCGATCGTTGCTCATGCCTGCACGTAGGACCAACGAATCGGCCTGCCTCATGGGGTGATCGTACGACGGTTGATCGTCGTTGCCACGAGGCGAAAGTTCACGTGCATGCGCGGTCACCAGTCGACCACTGATCTGGTGCCCACGAACGGCAAGGCTCGTGCAAACGGCCTGTCTTGGACGGGCCACGCGTCGCGTTCAGAAGCGCGGTTTTGCGGGCGGGCGGGCGCTTGCCTGGCTTGTGCTCTGCCCGGTTGATATCGAACCGGGCTGGTAGTATGAGCGTAGCTCGTGCTAGGCGTTCCTGGCATGGTCACCCCTGATTGGTGCTGAAGGCTGAGGGGAACACCAGATGTTGATGGACGTCAGCAGCCTACGGTAGAAAAAAAAGTTGGCACAACACTTGCCATCGCGAAAGAATAAGTCCATAATCATGTCCATTCCTGTTGCGGGGAAAACGAAAACTCTTTTTCAATCAAAGAGTTACGGACAAGGTTCTAGTCCCGTTTCCCGCTCCAGTTTAAGTCAGCAGAGAATTTCTCTGAAGGCAAAAAAGAATAAAGGCGCGTTGGCAGAGTGGCCATGCTACGGATTGCAAATCCGTCTACCTCGGTTCGACTCCGGGACGCGCCTCCAATCTTACATCCAGGCCCGGATGGTGAAATCGGTAGACACAAGGGATTTAAAATCCCTCGGCTTATGGCTGTGTGGGTTCAAGTCCCACTCCGGGCACCAAATAAGTAATGTCGAAAAGCACTTTACAATCAAAGTATTATAATGCTGTGTAGCTACTTTACTACCGCCGGTGAGGCGGTTTTTTTTCGTCCGTATTTTGGCAGTGGCGATGGAATGGCGATGGGTTGGCGATGCTGTTTTAGCACTCACCCTAAAATAAACCCCGCACATGGCGGGGCTGGGCTTTTTTACAAAGCAAGATTCAGTTGATCACGCCCATAATGCACTGACGGAAAATCGTTGGGGATAAAATCGGGTGGTAAGGGTTCGCGGCGAGTTCGCCTGGTCAGCGTCTTTTCTACGCTGTTTAGCGTCGTAAAGGCTTCGCTGCATTCTAAATTTCTGCACTGATGATACTGGCGTATTGTCAGTTCACTAAGACGACGGCTGGTAATGGTGCGGGCGTTAGCGCCGCAGAAAGGGCAAATAAACATGATGGCTCCCTCATGGGAGTTGAACTCGCTGTTATTATGGCCGCTATGCTGTCGTTTCTGCAATCCACTCCGGTATTTTTGCTTCCAGTTCCAGTCGGGTTTTAAATCCGCCGTCATCAATCGTGTGGCTCACGCGCGATAGTACCCAGTCCTGATTATCAATATCGGTTTTAAAGCCTGACACGGTGCCGTGCATTTCCGGGTACAGATCAGCACGGCCCTCGGACAGGGTAAGCGAAAACTCTGCGGCACCGCGTTTAAGCTGCTGCCACTTTGCGGCAGCTGCGCGACGAGCTGCTGTCTCGTTGCTGTACGTTGAGCGCAGCACAAATAAATTCCCGTCTTCACCGGCAATATAATCCCCCTCACGGCTGCTGCTTTTTGCGGGTTTCTCCGGTTTAGGCTTTGTCGCGCGCTTCTTAACTGTGACTGTTTTCTTTTTGCCGTAATCCAGATCCAGCCAGTTTGCCTGTACACCGGTGTAAGCATCCCTGTCCGCGATGCGAAACGAATGCCGGTCACCACTGGAACGGGTAAGGGCAAACTGCGGCAGGGCAATGCCGCTGGCACTGACGCCACCGCCGGGCAGGATAAACAGCAACGATCCGTTCTTCACCGTAGCGATGGCCCCTAACAGCTCCGCCATGCGCGTCAGAAATGACATGTCGCTTTCCTGCGTCTGGTCGGCGTGGTCGATTTCCGCTTTCATCAGCTGTTCTGAAATCACCGGCGTCAGCTTGTAGCGCCTGGCGATAGCAGACACGATGCGCTCAACCGTCACGTCATGCCATGACACCTCACGTTTGACGTTAAATTCATCCCGAAAATCAGCGCTGCGGGCGGTGATATCGATCCTGTCCGGCGGCCCTGAATAAGCCACCTCGTCAACGGTGTAAACCCCTTTGTAAACCAGTGGTTCGCCATCCCAGCCAAGCGACAGGGAAAGTTCGGCACCGCGCGGGGGTAACTGGAGGTTGCCATCAGTATCATCAATCGAAATAGCCAATTCATCGGCTTCAAATCCGCGGTTGTCGGTTAGTTCCAGGGAGATGATGCGCGGGTCCAGCTGCGTCAGCGCCTTGCCGCCCATCATGACGCTGAAAGCCGGTACCCGTGAAAGGCTGGACTGGTACTCTTTCAGGTTTTTCAGGCCATCATCCAGCAGTGTTTTTGCCTTGTCGATCGTGTCTGTAGTCAGTGCCATTTTCGTTCCTCCGGCGCTGATGTTTTCATGCGCGCGCGATGGCGGAAACCGCCCGTTGTTGTCGGCGAACGGTGAGAGCAGGCAGGGCGTGTGCAGGGCGCTTAATTCAGCGAACATCACTCCCGAACTCAACAAACATGATGGCGGTACAGTATGACCGACAACTTTTTCCACGGGGCACGCGTCCAGGAAAACACCGATCTCCAAAAGGCAATCAATGATATTGATTCGACCGTAATTGGCCTGGTTGCTGTTGCCGACGACGCCGACCCGTTAGCTTTTCCACTTAACACGCCGGTACTGGTCACGCGGGTTATCAGCGTGCTCGGCAAAGCCGGTAAAACCGGTTCGTTGTACAAGTCCCTCAAGGCGATTTCCGATCAGGTCAGCACCCGTGTGATTGTGGTACGCGTGGCAGCGGCTGGTACGGCTGAAGGTGCGCCAACGCAGTCACAGCTGATTATCGGCGGCACGCAGTCGGATGGCAGTTACACCGGGATGTTTGCGCTGCTGACGGCGGAGCAGAAAACCGGGTACCGCCCGCGCATTCTCGGCGTTCCTGAGTACGACACTGAAGAAGTGACCGCGCAGCTCCGCGTTATCGCGAAGCAGCTGCGGGCATTCTCTTACAGCTATTGCGACGGCTGCGAAACTATCGCGGAGGCCAAAACCTACCGCGAAACGTTTGCAGAGCGTGAAGGTATGCTTATCTGGCCGAACTTCATCGCCTTTAACCCGCTGACCGGCGTTAACGAAGAGTTCCCGGCGGTGGCCTATGCACTCGGTCTGCGTGCGCTGATCGACAGTGAGCAGGGCTGGCATAAGTCGCTGTCCAATGTCGCGGTTAAAAACGTGCTGGGGATTTCAAAGGACGTGTTCTGGGCGTTGCAGGCGGAAGACTCCGATGCTAACGAACTCAACGCGCATGAGGTAACCACGCTGATTAAGCGCGACGGGTTCCGCTTCTGGGGTAACCGCAGCACCGACACCGAAGAGTTTATTTTCGAGGTATACACGCGAACGGCGCAAATCCTGGCTGACACCATCGCAGAGGCTCAGTTCACCACCGTAGATACCCCGCTGACACCGGCCAACGTGAAAGACGTGGTGAGCGGCATCAATGCCAAACTCCAGGGGCTGGTTACCGCCGGTAAGTTAATTGGAGCGGCGTGTTGGTTCGATATCGTCGATAACCCTACACCCGGCATTCGCCAGGGTAAGGTAGTCGTGCGCTATAACTACAGCCCGGTGCCGCCACTGGAAGACCTGACGATGGTTCAGACGTTCACCGACCAGTATTACGAAGCGGCGTTTGCGTCGCTGGGGAGCGCGTAAATGGCTATTCCAAAAAAACTCCGCCTCTTCACGCTGTTTGTTGATGGCACCAACCATGTCGGCAAGATCCCCAGCGTCACGCTGCCTAAAATCACCCGTAAAACGGAAGATTTTCAGGGCGGCGGTATGCTCGGTGCAGTAGCTGTCGATCTCGGTCTGGATTCCGGGGCGCTCGATGCGTCAATGATTGTCGGCGGCGTAGAGCAGGAACTTATCCTGAAATACGGCGGCGACATTGACGGGCTGCGCCTGCGCTTTGTCGGTGAAATTTACAGCGGTGGTGTCAGCTCGTTGATGGAAGTCGAGATGCGCGGTCGTATGACGGAAATTGACCAGGGTGAGTCAAAACAGGGTGATGATACCAACCACACCTACGCGCTCAAAAACACCTATTACAAGCTGTCCATTGACGACAAGCCGCTGCTGGAAATCGACCTGCTGAACTTCATCTACAAGCGCAACGGCGAAAACCTGTACCCGGATCGCATTTCGTCTGCGCTGGGCCTCGGCAGCTGATAACCCCTTAACGTAACCCTTTATGGCGGCCTGTCGGCCGCCCGGAGAATATTATGTCCGTAACGCTGAATACCCCGATTGTTCGTGGCAACCAGACCATTACCAGCATCACCATCAACGACACCATCAAGCAGGCAGGATCCCTCCGCGGCCTGCGCCTGGTGGATGTGCTGAACTTTGATTTTGACGCGGTTTCCACGCTTCTGACCCGCGTTGCTTCACCTTCACTCACCACAGCGGATATTGCTTCGCTTGAAACCGGTGACTTTGTGGCGCTGTGCGAAGAAATTACGCCTTTTTTAACGAAAGCGGCGCCGTCAGCACCGAATGCGGTGGCAGTGGCGAAAGAGTAAGAGAAGCACGTTTTGCCGATGTCGATGATCTGATCGCCGACATCGCTGTTATTTTTCACTGGCCGCCCTCTGCCATGTACGGCATGGAGTTGCGCGAACTGATGGCCTGGCGCGATAAGGCGGCCATCAGAAGCGGCAACAACGAGGAGGATGACGACGATGGATCTTAGTATTCGCGTTGCGTTCAGTGCAATTGACAGGCTATCCCGCCCCGTAAATGCGGCCAGCGCTGCGGCTGGCCGTCTTTCTGAATCACTCAAATCCACACAGAACGCCGTCAGAGAGGTGGAGCGCCAGTCCGTGGCGTTTAACCGACTGCGTGACAATGTCCAGAAGACCTCCCGCAAGATTGATGAAACCAGCGCCACGCTGGAGGGGTTGCAGCGCGCACAGCAATCCGGCGTTGCACTGACGGATAAACAGCGGCGGCAGATGACGAATCTGGCAGCGCAGCTGGACAGGCTCAAGGCTAAGCGTGACTCAGAGGTAAACGGCCTGCGCCTGGCCTCTGAGGCGCTACGCCGCCACGGTGTGTCCCTGGCTGGCGGCGCGGCGACAACGGAAAGCGCACGACGACGGCTGGAGCAGTTTAACCAGACGCTGGAACGGGAGCGACGACAGCTGGCCGCTGTGACGCAGGCACGACTGCGCTATGACCGTGCGCAGCAGGTGGCAGGGAAAATGCGTGGTGCTGGCGCGATGGCTGTGGCAGGTGCTGCGGGCGCGGGTTATGTTGGCGCACGCCTGATGGCACCGGAGGTGGAAACCCAGCAGCACGCATCCGTCATTGCGGCACAGAATGGCGAAGGTGCGGCAGGCAGTGGCCGGTACTCAAAAATCATTCAGGATCTGAACGGCTCCGGCGTCAGTAATGACCTAAACCGTATTGCGGAGTCTGTTGCAGCAGTACGCAGCACGCTGGGTGCGCTGGGCGAAGTGGGAGACGACGAGCTGACGCGCATATCCCGCAAGGCGATGGATATGCAACAGGCGTTCGGCGGGGATATGACTGAAAATATCCAGATGGCCGGGATCATGATGAAAAATGGCCTCGCGCGTAACAGCGATGAAGCCATGGACCTGATTACTGCAGGCATGCAGCGCGTTTCAACGCAGATGCGCGGCGAGCTGCCGGAAATTCTGCACGAATATTCCACGCACTTTCGCAATATGGGCTTTACCGGTGCTGAAGCGATGTCGCTGCTGGTCAATATGTCGAAGCAGGGCAAGTTTGCGCTGGATAAAACCGGGGACGCGATCAAAGAGTTTTCGATCCGTGGCTCCGATATGTCAAAGAACAGCGTGAAAGCCTATGAGGAAATCGGGCTTAACGCGGCATCCATGTCATCCTCGATCGCGAAAGGGGGTGACAGTGCGCGGGCGGCGATGCAGAAAACAGCGCAGGGGCTGCTGAAGATTCAGGATCCGGCCACGCGAGCCAATGCGGCTATCTCGCTGTTCGGCACACCGATTGAAGATCTCTCCGTAGACCAGATCCCGGCGTTCCTTTCTGCCCTGGCGAATGTGTCCGATCAGATGGGCGACACGCGCGGGAGTGCCGACAAAGTTGGCGACACGCTACGTGATAATCTGGCCGGTGATATTGGCAAGCTGGGTGGCGCTTTTAACAGCCTGCGCACCGGTGCGATGGCCAGTCTGGATGGCATGCTCAGGCAGCTTGTACAGGGCATTACATCAGCGGTTGTCAGCATGCAGGGCTGGATGAAAGAGCATCCGCAGCTGACGCAGGGGCTACTGATTGCGGCGGGCGCGCTGACGGCGCTGGTTGGCGTTATCGGCATTGCCAGCCTGGCGGCCTCTTTCATTCTCGGCCCGTTTGCAAAGCTCCGGCTTGCTATCGGCATGGTGGGGCTTTCCAGTGTGACCGCGGGCACCAACATTGCGACGCTTAACCTGACGCTCACCGGCCTGCGCACCATTCTGGCTGGTCTGATGGGTATTCCCGGGTTGATCGCTGTGGCATTCATCGCCGCCGGTCTGCTTATCTGGAAATACTGGGAGCCGATAAAGGCATTCTTTGGCGGGTTCTTTGCGGGCGTCTGGCAGGGGCTGGCTCCGCTCAGAGGCATGCTGGCGCCACTGGCACCGATCTTCTCCGCGATTGGTGATGGCATCAAAATGGCGTGGGAATGGTTCAAGAATCTGTTAACACCTGTTCAGACCAGCAAGGAAACTCTGGATAAGTGTGCTGCTGCTGGCCGGATATTTGGTGATGCGCTCGGTGGTGCTATTCAGTTTGTCACATCGCTGATTACTCCATTACTGAACGGTCTGGACTGGATTCTGGAGAAACTGGGTGTATTGCCAGACGAGGCAGAACGCGCCCGCAAGCGAATTGAAGACGCACAGGCAACGGCAATTTTGCAGGGGAAGGTCTCTCTCCTGCAGGGTGATCTGGCTGTTGTTAACCCGAAAAAAACAAACGGTGTGGGTGAATTTGTTGGCCCGCTACAGCCACGCGGCGGCATTATTACTGGCGCAAATTCTGATACAAACAAAAAACTCAGCAAGATAGCCGACAACACGAAAGCCACAGCTGATAACACGAAGAAAGTCGGCCCCGGCGATATCGTGTTTAAAAATTTGCCGCAGGCGCTGGCACTGCGCGGAGCATATCAGGAGGCGCGCGTAATACCTCAGCCGGTGCCGCGTGTTTCCGCTGCAGCTGCGGGCGGCGTTCTGTCTCTGCCGGTCGCTACACAGCGATCAGCTGCTGCGCCGGTTTCCGCTTCAGCAGGTGCCGCGCCGATCATCCAGATAATTTTTCAGGATGCCGGAAAATATTCACTGGAGCAGCTGGAAAAAATGGCGCGCAAGGCTATTCGCGAAGAGATGGCCGGCACCCGCAGATCTAATCGTGGTTCTTTCCGTGACAGGGAATAAGGGGATAATTTTATGATGATGGTTTACGGGATGTTCGTTTTTACACTGCGCACCGTTCCTTATCAGTCTTTGCAGCATTCGCAGTCGTGGCGACACGTCAAAAACGACAGGGTGAATGCGTCGGCGGGCTGGCAGTACATCGGCCCTGGCGATGATACCGTTTCCCTGGAGGGGGTGTTATATCCTGAGATCACCGGCGGCAATCTCTCGCTGGCCGCACTGAACAGCGTCGGCTTTTCCGGGCGGCCGTGGCCGCTGATTGATGGTGTTGGGCTTATTTACGGGATGTACGTCATGACTGCGCTGGAGCGGGGGAAATCGGAGTTTGATCGCTACGGGAACCCGAAGAAAATAGAGTTCACCCTGAGCCTCAGTCGTGTTGACGCGGATTTTCGCGAGAAGCTGCAATCGTCATCCGTCAGTGATGTGTTGAACGATCTGAAAACCAGCGCGATAAAAGCTGCTAGCTCAATTTCTGAGTCGGTTAACATGCTTTAGGCTTAATCCGGCACAGAGCTGAATTTAACCTGACAGGCAGCTCTGTGCCAAGAGCGGACGTCGAGGTACTAGAACAATGTTAATTAGTGGGGAACTGGAATAAATATGATGATTTGGTTCAAAGTGTTAACGCTCACGAAATGAGTTAGTGTTAGATTAGTCTATCCTCATGTTGCTGATGAAGACATAACTAATATCGGGGGAGCAAGTCAGTTTTCGGTGCCACAACATTTTCCTGATTCACATAGTTTTATTCCTGTTAATCAGGGTAGTGCTGCCGAACAAGCCTTCGAAAAAAAGACACTCGGGAACATTTGAGATACCTGCAAGTATAGATTGTTGGCGGATACTACTCAAGCGAAACCCTAATAATGTGTTTTTCCGCTAGACTGACAGAATTCGAGAACAATTTTGTTCCCTTCGGCGCGCTAACTTCCGTAATGACTTTACAAGCGCCAATTCCTTTTATTTTGTTGGATAATGCTGGGGAATCATGTGGAAAGTTGAGGCGTTCTACATTTAAGGGGTGCGGCTTAA
Organism: Erwinia sp. S43; assembly: GCF_016624745.1. Lineage (NCBI taxonomy): Bacteria > Pseudomonadati > Pseudomonadota > Gammaproteobacteria > Enterobacterales > Erwiniaceae > Erwinia > Erwinia sp. S43. Next base: position 115,488 of record NZ_JACVTX010000006.1, read on the forward strand.
AGTATTGAATCATAGTTGCTTCAATGGTTTCGATAATATCAGCGAAAGGCAGGATTGGCGGTTCGAGGGGGGATGGTCGATACAGAACAATAGAGGTAGTCTGCTTGCTTGGTCGTCGGTTTTGTTCCGCCAGTAACTTCTGTAGTTTCTCGTGCCCTTCACCAAGACGGTCTTGAGCTTCACGTTTCGCCGATTTGGCGATTCCAATGTATTCAATGCGCAATGGAATTGACGGACAGTTTTCCGCGTAAAGTAGAAGAAAGGACAGATTGCATGGAAAGCTCTCAGTCCCAGGACCCGCGCCTCTAAACTCAAAGCAGTCTGGAAAAATACCGTAACTTGTCGCGCGTACATCCGCAAATGGAATCGGAGACCGAAAGAAAATTTCGTGCTCCGTAACTGAACCCGGCGTGAACTCAAATTTAACGGTGGCTACGAAATGGGTTGAAGAAATTTTGCGTATAGTTCTCGGAATAACCTCAGCCCTTGAATGGGTAACTAGAGAATATATTCGGAAACCACCAAACTCACCCTGTAAAAGTAAACGATGGTCTTCGCTAATACGAATTACTTTTACACCCTCCATCATTCCTGGCGGTTGATTCATATACTCGATATAGGATGGATCGATAACTGTAGCTGGACCGGTTGTAAAATTAAGCATAGGAATATTCATTTATTTGACCTTACATGAACTAATAATAACCTATCAGTTTGTTCTATAATAGGTTTCTTTAAGCTTGATGATAACTTCAGCTCTTCGCTCAAAGCAGAGTGTCATATTTGGTCCTGCTCTTCTTGTGAAACTGTCAACTCAAGTATTAACTAATACAGTTAACAGGCTGTTCTGAGCAATACAAAGCCCCGCTTCAGGGGCTTTCTTCTACTGGCAAACACTGCCAATTCTGACCATGCTGCAGGAGTTCTTACGCGGTGCGCGCCCAGCACATCAGCAGGGTATGTGCCTCAACGACGCTTATCGTTTTACCCTGGCCGAGTGCCTCAGTCTGACCGCTGACTGAGCGTTCCGGGACGGTCAGACTGATTTTGTGTTTATGTGCTGATATTTTAACGGCGACAGGAATATCACCCATTTCCACATCATCCAGTGAAAAGCGGCCTTTGCTGTTCTCCCGCCCGTCAGCACCAAAACGATACACGTTGAACTCTGCCGCACCTGCCTCTGTGGTTTCCACGTTGTTCAGTTCAGCAGATTCCGCCTGGCCGGATACATCGATTTTTTCCGCTGGCAGGTTTTCACGCCCGATTGTTACGGTATCGCTGCCGCCGGTCTGGCCGACATTGGTGCCGTCAGCTTTACCTACGCGGATTGATTTATTCTCGCCGGTGTAAACCCACGTAGACCACGGATACAGTTCATTCGGGTCCACCTTCTGCGCGAAAAATCGCACCGTTCCCCTGGGGTTTTCTTCTTCCCAGAAGTCTCGGCGCGCCTTCTCTATTGCAGTTTCTACGGCACCCCTGATTGCCTCCCGAATCGTCGTGTTTAATTCTGTGACGGCCTCATCCGCATAATCCATTGCATCATTCTTTGCCTTTCTCACTTCCGATGCTGTGGCAAGAATAACAGAGGGATCGGTGGTTAGCTGGACGCTTGCGGTGTTGCTCACAGCGATCCAGATATTCACTGTTTGCAGACGGCCCGCACCCTCAGTGAGCAGTGGCTTGTAAGATTCCGGGGTGTTCGCCACAGCAAGGCACACTCCGGCATCATCGAACAATGCTGCCTCGCGTATCCAGAAGCCGCCCACCTGAGCGGGGATCATCATCTCTGCACGAATAACGTTTTCTGCCTGGTCGGCAATAACAAGGCGGTTGAGCTGTCCCCGGTAACGCTCACTAATCAGGCCGTAGCTGTCAGGGGTGGGTGATTCAGATACGCCGTCACCGATGGCCATTTGGGTGAATGACACGGGAATGCCCGTCACCGCAGCCGCTGCCAGCATTGCCTCACCAGCTTTTGTCAGCATGACACTAAATTTTTTTTCGGCCACAATTAACCTCTCGACGAAAAGCCTTTAAAAGATGCAGGTGCTCAGGGCGCCCTCAAGGGCACCCTGTTTTTCAGGCATCATCAGGCATCGTAATAGGCAATGCGACCGGACGCATTGTTAATCCCGGCCCGCTGATAAACGAGATGAGCAGAATAAAGCCCCTGGTTTGGCGCATCCCAGAAATAGCCGCCGCGCCACATCAGACGCTCAATACCATTGAGGTCAGGGTTGGCCGCATTACCAATCTGAATACCATCGTTTCCAGGCAGCGCATCACGCATCGGGAACAGGCCCATTTTTTTCAGCACGTTCATGGCGGCAATGGAAACCGGCGTTGTACCTTTGTTGGACATGCCACTGTACGGCCCGTAGGCTCCCCAGCCACTTGCTCCCGTTGAAATGGTGTAAGGCTCCGTCGAGTTGTATGACATGCGAACTGATTTCTGCGTGGTCGCCACGTAGTCCTTATTGGCAAATGAGCCTGTGAAGGTGGGCTTGATATACTCGCCGGTTACTGCGTCAATTGCGCGCCATGCGGCAGACGTGGCTCCCCAGTCTGCATCCATCTGCGCCACGTCATTATCGGGAATGACCTGGATTTCATTACCAGCAAGGCGCATGCCGATGACCGGTTCAAACTGGTTACCGACCAGGTCACTGATGCCGGTAAATTTACCGTCAAGGCGATACTGGATGGGGCCGGAGCCGGTAAAGATGGTGCCGGCACGGGAATCACCGGCAGGATAGCCGTTCACATTTGCGCCGTTGTAGTCAGCGGCGGCATCATTGTCTGATTTCCCGAAGCTGGTATTGCCCAGGGGAGAGTACCCGTTCTTGACGGCCAGCATCTGCAGCATCGCCCATTCTGCATTACTCATCAGATGGAACCCTTTGCCGTTCGCTCTGGCATAGGCAGCGAGGTTTAACATCGTGTCAGAGCTGGGGGCGACATACGCATTTGAAAGCAGTTCGCCATTTAACACCCGCCCTTCATAGGTGCCAATCAGAATGCGATCCAGCTCCTTACCGTTAACGATAAAGGCCGGGTGTGTGCCCGACATGCTGGCATCAACCGTGCTCATATCGAATTTCTTGATGATATTCATCACGCAGGGCTGGCCTTTGGCCGTGAAAATAACAGTCTGTTCGCCATTGGATGCGGATTCGACTGAACGTTTAATTGCTGTGCGAACATTTACTGTTGCCATAATTTATTAGTCCTCAGGCTGAATAAGAATATTTTGAGTCAAGATAGGCCAGTCTCTTCTTTGTCCAGTCGAGTAACTGGTCAACGCTTGTCACTGTCAGTGAAGGAAGTCCGGGCCATTTTGAAAACTCAGCATCGAACATGTCTTCTGTGTATTTCGAAGTGATGTTATGAATGTGCTGATAGATATTTCCGACTGAAAGCACGCCGGTCCTGCGCAGAAATGCGTAGCGGGAATTGATATCACTTTTGAAAGTCGAATAAATCTTCGACCAGAAACTCCCGGTCATGTATTTATATTCAGTTCCCCACGCGATGGATTTACCATTCCATTCCAGCCCGAATACGGTATCCAGATCGTAAGGCATCAGAAACCATTTCACTCCATCGCGCGTTATCATGATGAAGTTCTTTGCGTTATCGCCGCCAATCAAATCCTGCACGATAAGAAAGTCGGAAAGGATATAAAAATCCATCGCATTGTTTTTATCCAGATGCGTTTCTGCAGCGGCAGAAAACTCCGCGAGTGGCGAGCGCGCAAAAGCCCCGAACGCATCAATAGCGGCATAGGTTTCCTCTGTCGGCGCGGAAGGGGCTTTCAGGGAAACATTGTTCAGGTCAATATTGGTAATGGGCGTCCAGTTATCAAACCCCATCCAGATTTCCAGCGGCTTGTTTTTGGCGATGTTATAGTTCGGGCGTTTCTTTCCGGTCATCAGCGAACCGACGCCATAGAAATCACCGTTCACGTACATGATGCAGGGATAGCCAAGCGGAACGCCTGTCGCGCCGTTCGGTATCGCACCGGCACCGGTTTTTCCGGCGTACGCATGCTCAACATCACGCATCGGCCAGGTTCCACGTGAATCCATCATTTCCACCCAAAGGCGGTATGACATCAGGTTGCGGCAGTGAGTGTGGTCAATCCAGTTGGCCTTGAACGTCCATTCATCGTGAGGCATGACCTCCCCGATTTTCAGCTCCAGTGATTCTTTTCTGGCCTCGTCGGCATAAAACGCGATGTTCAGATTTTTCTTGGCATATCCGGCAGAGGATGCGCCCTGAACCTCGATCGTGGAGTAGCAAGCAAATACTGAGCCATCAATATCCATCGTCACCGACGAATTAATCAGACCGGCCTCTTTGTTAGGCGGCACCGACGGTGTGGTCAGGTTAATGCGGATAATTCGCCCCGGCTCACCGAAAGCGTACTGCTCCTTCATCATTTCCTGGCTGACCGTGGACGCGTCTTTTGTTGCCACGTTTGCCGGATCAAACCCTTCAAACGGCGCCATCGCCATAGAAAGCTGATGCAACGACATCAACGTTTTCATCTTGAAGTCCTGGTAATCGCTTTCCCCGACCACATCATTCATGGTCTGCGCCAGCACGGTTACGGCAACTTCTAAGCGCTGCAACTGGCTTCCCAGCGTGACGTTAACAGCATTAACGCGCGCGTCAGCCTCATCAGAGAGTGCGCACATCGCTTCAGCCAGCGTGGTATTCGCCAGCTGCAGCATCTGGATTTGCCCCGAAAGCAACGGCCCCATCCATGCCAGCTGTTGAGTGATACCGGTGACCATGTCAGACAGCGGGGCAAGTTCCGCGACACTGACTGAGAGGGCATGCAGCCCGACCAGATTTTTGAGGATTTGCTCCCGCAGCACTTTTACATCAGACGGCGCTTTACCCCAGGCGTTATCGCGCCAGAAATAGAACTCACCATTGCTGATATCCATTGCCAGCGCGCTGGATGTCGTAGGAACAAAAGCCAGCAGCTCTTTTGCACTTGAAAATGCCACAGCAGAACCGGCTGCATTGCTTTTCGCCACCGCAACGGCTTTACCTGCATCATTCAGGTAATAGATAAAGCTGATAAAACTGTCCGTTCCCTGTGCGACACGGAATAACTTTCCTGCCGCCGTTGCGGCCAGTCCGGCCTTAGTACCATCCGGATCGGACTGGGTTTTATAGAACGTAAATTCTTTTGCATCCTGAAAAGAATCAATCTGCGCTTTTAAATACCGGGTGCGGTTAGCCAGTTCTTTAGCCTGTCGGTTTGAAATACCATTTGCGCCGCCCTCAACCGGATCTTTACGTTCGAGAAGATAAATATCCTCTTCCCATTTAGTCTGTTCGATAACTTTTCCCATCTATCCCCCAGTGTGATTCGCTTTTCCGTCGTGGAATATTTTCCCGTCATAATGCGGATTTCTGATGCTGCTGTTTTCAGCGTGGGTTGTATTACCGAAATAAAAACAGCTGGCGTCATAAAAGATGCTTTCGTCCGGTTCATATCCCGGCGGGTAAATATTTATTTCATCACCATCAAACAGCGCAGCACCTGTCCAGGCGTTTCCACGCGAACTTGTTGCAATCGTTAATTGTGAAAGGTGTCGGCTTACAGGTTTTGCATCGGCAATCATGCGATTCAGTTCAGTCAGCGTTCTGGGTGTAATTCCCGTTTCATTGACATCCACTTCAATTCTGAATGTTCCTGGCGCATCTCCGACGTTGAACCACTCCTCAAAGGATGCAGAAAAACCCATATCCTCGATAACACGGCGCACCGCTGCGCGCGTACCCTTGCGCCGGTGAAGCCAGTAGGACTGCCGGATAGCGCCAATTTTTTTATCGGCCGGCCAGTCCTTGTCCCAGCGGTCAACCGACAGCGCCCAGGCCAGATAAGGCAGCAGCTCCACCGGGCAGGCCGTCGGCGTCCAGATTGTGCGCAGGGCAACGGTAATCGCTGACAGCCTGGCCGTGGCGGCTTCGGTGTAACGCATCCAGTCACCGGCAGAGGGCGGCAGCAGGGAGTTATTCATCTGTGCCACCGTTGTCCACCGTATAGCCGGTGTTGCGTGCCGCCTCGGTATTGCTGATCTGCAGGTCAGCTGCAGGGGAGTTAATCACCACGCGCTGAACACCCTGCACATGCAGCGCGGCGGAAAGGGCGGAGCGGACGATATCGCGGCCAATTTTTTTATCGTTGGCGGTGAGAAATGCCCGAAGCGAGGCCATTGCCGCATTGATAATCGGTTCAGACTCCGGTCCCGGATACAGGTACAGGGTTGCGTCGATCCCGTATTCAATAATATCCGCACTGCGCACCGTCACCCGATCCCCCAGGGGGCGCACCTCTTCATCGTTCACCGCAGCAGAGACAGCGGCCAGCAGTTCCTGTGATGCTGTACCGTCGCCATCGGTGGACAGCACGGCGATCACCACTTCAGCCGGTGACGGGCTGGTTGCTCGCGCATCGGCTACCTTGCCACTGGCACTGCGGGCAAAAAATTCATAAGCCGCAGACGGCCCGGCAACGCTCATACCTTCAAAAGCCGACTGCGCACGCAGGCGCAGTGCCTCGTCGCTCTCCATGACTGCATCAGCGGTATCGGTGGCCGCAGTGATAACCAGCCGCTGCGTGTCGAGGTTCGCGGCGATGTTGTCCAGATCGTCGCCGGTCGCATGACTCAGCATGGTTGCCGCTGCACCCTCGTTAATGCGCTGGCGCAGCAGCATCTCGCGATACGCTATCGTCTGGGCCAGTACGTTAAGCGGCTCAGATTCCAGTGCCAGCGCTGCCGCAACGGCGCTTTGCTGGTCCGTCGGAAACGCCGCGATAATCACCGCTTTGACTTCGGTCAGGATGACTTCAAAATCCAGCGTTTCGATAATGGCCGGTGAGGGCAGCTGCGAAAGGTCAATTGTCGGCATTGCCGGTACTCCTTAACGTCACCGTGCCGGTGCTCTTTTCCAGCGTTTCAGTCAGCATGCCGGACAGTGCAGCGGTTACCGCGCCGCTGGCGGAATAAGTCACATCGACCGCGTCCAGTACGATCCGCGGCTCCCATGCCGCCAGCGCGATGACTGCTGCGCTCATCAGCTGCATACGGGTAACATCGTTCATCGGGCTGTCCATCAGGTCAGGGCACAGCGAACCATAATTGCGTCGCATCAGGCGACTGCCGACCGGCGTCAGCAGAATGTCGTTAACCGACTGCCAGACGTGATCTTCATCGGTCAGTGTGCCTGTGCCGCTGGCGTTCATACCGCGATAGCGCTCGGTCATTTTGTCCCCTTAGTCCAGTCATTTCCGACCTGTACTCCGCCATGGCCATGGTCATCCACCTGCACACCGTTGGAGATGAACGCGCCGCCGCTGTGAGTAAAGTTCCCGCGCAGAACACCACCTTCAGTGATATCCAGTTTTTTTGCCCGCAGCAGTTCTGTGCAGTCAACCAGCGGCGTATCCAGCGTCACTTTTACCGATGCGGTGATGGTGGCGGACTTAATGCCGGTCACCTGCAGATCGCTGGTTTCGGCGTCATAGCGGAATTTCGCGCCGTCCGGTGCAGTAATGGCGATCTCTTTACGTGATGCGCCCGGGGCCGGGGTGTCTTCGCTGTACAGGCTCCCGCCGATAATGGCGTTACTGGTATTGCCACCCATGCAGAACATCCACACCTGTTCACCCACTGACGGCGGTATCCAGATACTGAAATCACCGGCGCGCTGGGCGTTCCAGCGCAGCCAGGTCATTTCCAGCGCACCGGATTGCACCCGTACCCGCCAGTTTTCCTCGTCAATCTCCGTCACCGTGCCGGTGCGGACGATGTTCTCCAGCAGGCGGATCAGCTCAGGCAACTCCATCAGCGGATCTCCATCGTGTCGATCACCTGACGGGCGATGGCCATCCGGTCGGCTTTGCTCAGGCCCAGCAGTTCACGGCGCGGATAACTCGCCATCGCGCCGCCGTCATTGATGCGGTCACGCAGCCCAAACTGATGCGCACGCGCAATGCGGGCCACCACCCCGGAAAATCCGATCTCGGCCCCGTCAGCTGTCGCGCGCGATTTCAGGAACGTGGCAGAGCGCAGGCGGCGGAACATCGGATCGGTTTTGGTGGTGTCCCGGCGGGTTTCGTTCAGGCGGATATCGAGATAGCGCTCAATGTCTTCACGGTAAAACGAGCGCAGGCCGCCGCGATCGGTATCAAAACCGGTCAGCATGCGCCCGCGACGGCCACGGCTGGCACGCCACGTGCGCAGGTTGCGGGTTTCGCCCTGCCAGATAAAGCTGATACCGGCCTGAGATCGCAGTACGCGGCGGCGGCGCTTCGCGTATTTCGTGCCGTCCGGGTTTTCCTGCCTGCCGATACGCTGCGACTGGCTGCGGCGCAGCGTCGTGCCGATGCTTCGCGCCATGCGCAGGCGGCCTGCCGGTGCGATGCCCTGAATAATCGCCGCAAAGACATTGTCGAGCTGGTCAAAACGCGCATCGTCATTCATACCAGCGATCCCCCGTTATCGGGTTCAAAAACGGTTTCCCATTCGCCGCCGCTGAAGCGCGGGCGGGACTCGGCCAGATGCTCGGCGGTGGTGGTGCCGCCCTCTGTTTTGACCATCACGCGTTCCCAGACCGGCACACGGAACAGAATATCGGCAGCCTCATCGCTGATGATGTCGGCATCAAATTCGATCTTGCTGTTGCTCTCCGGGTTAAGCAGCAGGTCAGGCTGCTGCTCCCACACCCACGCCAGCAGCGGTAACATCAGGTCATCGATCGCACCGGGGAAGTCCATCGCAAACGCCTGAATGGTGTAGCGGTACATAAACGACGGTTCGCCCGTTGCCTGGATCTCAATGCCGCCTTTTTCCACCCACACGGTGATGGCGTCAGGGTTAGCTTTGCACCAGGTATTCCCGGCAATCAGCGCCTCGCGCAGCAGTTCAGCTTTTTTCACTGTATCCCCCGGGCGATGCGCCTCAGTTCAAGTTCACGAATGCCAGCCTTATCGGCGTTGCACGTATCCAGCGCATCCAGCAGCGCGTCGGACCACGGTGCCAGTTTCCCGTATGTCATCGGCCTGGCCGGTGCCGGTGGTACTTCAGTTTTTGCCGTCAGGCTTTCGGGCAAAGGCTCCTGAATAATCACCGGCGCTGACTTCTGCGGCGCGCTGGTACAGGCTGTCAGCCACGGCATCAGGCACAGCAACAGCAGCGCACTGCTCACCGTCCAGTGCAGCGTTAATTTTTTCACGGCGTGATTCCCCTGTTGAATTGCGGTTTTGTCCCAGCGTTTTCAGCCGGGCTTCCACGTCGCTGATGTCTTTGCGCAGTGCCCGGACTTCTTTCAGCACATCGCCCGTCTGTTTCAGTTCGCCCTGTGCGGTCAGCAGTGATTTCTCTGCCAGGCTGCGCTGATGGCGCTCCCATGCGATACCGCCCACGGCAGCAGCCAGCAGGGTCAGCAGCACCCCAGCCAGTACCGGCAGCGCTTTCATCTGGCCACCTTCAGCGCAGGATCAGACAGGCACCACTCGCTGAACTCGGCGCGGCGTTTCACCAGCCCCGGCAGTTTCTTTCCGGCGGCGTTAACAAAGTCCGGCAGGCGTTCGCAGACGCCACGCCAGTCACCGGCCTGCGCGTTACGCCACAGCGTGGTGCGGACTTTCTTCAGCTGCTTATTCGTGTACCAGGCCAGCCCGGTACAGCCGAGGTTAAACGCGCCGTCAGTCATGCTGTCAAAGACGCGCGGTGGTGCAGCTGCGCCGTTAAACTCGCGGGTAACACATTTCTCGGCGCGCATCACATCGTTAACCCAGCGTTCGGCAATCTCCGCCTCGCTGTGCAGCCGGTCCTGCACTTTGCCGGTCGAACCGATCCCCACGGTCAGCACGCCCGCCGGGCAGTAATACGGGGTTTTGCGGCAGTCTTCATACTTCGCCATCATCTGCTGCGCTTCCGGGCTGGTGCGCAGCGTCTGCGGCCACAGTGTGGCGGCCAGCGAAATGATCACGGCGGTGGAGCAGGCGATAATGCGTTTTTTCATCGTGGCGTTTTCCTGATATCGGCTATCAAGTCTTTAACGTCTCTGCGGTGTTCGTTGTCGTCACGGATGGCAACGATCAGCTGGCCCAGCAGCGCATTATTCGTTTCCTGACTGCGCGCCATCCGTCGGCGGTGCAGTTCGCCCATCACAGCAGCGGCCACACCGATCACTACCCCGATTGCCGCCAGCCAGTCACGCTGCGTCATCATGCCGATGCTCGTAAGCAGGGTCAGCCAGGAGTAAGTCAGCCAGTTCCAGACACGGTTAATCAGTTCCATAGCTGCACCGTTTCCTTAACCGCCTGGGTCGTGATTTCCGGCATCTCAACCAGCTGTCCTGCGGTCAGGAAAAGCTGACCGGACAGCGCCTTGTTGGCCGCCAGCACAATTTCGGTTACGCCCTGCGTGGTGCCGTAATGCCGCTGACACAGCAGGTCCACCGTGTCGCCCTGTAGCGCCTGCACTTTCATCAGAACGCCTCCGCAGAGTTACGCACGGTGCCGATAATGTCGGTAATCGCCCAGCGTGCATCGCGCCACATATCATCAGCCTGCGAGGACAGAGAGGCCGCGCGCTTTTCCCCGGCGCTGCCGGTGGTGTCCACATCACGGAACGTGCCCAGGATGTGAGCGCGAGCGATGCTGGATACCGCACGGCGGAAGCGGTGAACCTTCACGCTCTCGCCATCAATCTCTGTGGCCGGAACATCCGCAAGTTTTGCGTAGCCTGCTGCCACCTGTACTTTCTGCCAGGCGGCCAGCTGGTCTAGGGTGTGGGCCATTCCCTCGATCACCGCTTCTTTCAGGCGTGTGGTAGTGACCGCGCCGTTGATACGCATTTTTTTACGCACATCACTCAAAATGATTTCCGGCCAGAACGCACCGGCGGTGACTTTTTCCCCGCCGTCATCCGTGTCCGGCACATCCTCAGAAGAGGGGGTTACTGTGCGACCGGCAACAAGGCTCATAACATCTCCTGAAAAGGTTGGCGGTGAGCGAACGGAGAAAAGCACACGCAGTGCGTTGCAGATCTCCGCCCGCGCCGCCAGCGCACGGGGCGCAATTCGGTTTACTGTTCTTTGGTGACGGATACCGCTTTTTTGGCGGCGGGCTTACGTGCGGTGGCCTTGCGTGTCGCAGGCTTGCGCACCGTTTTTGCCGCCGGTTTCGTGGCCACCACTGCCGGATCTGACGATGCTGCAGGGTTACTTTCTGTCGCACCTTCTGCGGCCTTCTTCACAATGCGGGCCAGCCGGTCAATCTCTTTCTTCACCCCGGCCCCGGCATCAAGCGTCATCGCCAGTCGCAGCAGTTCCAGCGCGGTAGCCTGCTCTTCGGCAGTGCCGTTACGCAGTGCGAAAGCGCGCAGCTTATGCAGCTTTGCCCGCACCATGTCAGGCATGTCCTGACTGGCTGTTATTTCCATCACTTCATCGAGCAACGTCAGATATGACGTAACATCGGTGCTCTCATTGGCCTTGACCTGCACCAGAATCGGATCGCAGATTTCATCAACCAGCACCGTCGCTGCTGTACGGTTAAAGCGGTCAGGCATCGACAGACCGTGAGTGACGACATAGCGCCCGATGCGTACTGCCAGCGCTAAATCACCGGCATCAATCGCCCACACCATCAGGGTGACGATCACTTCATCCTGGCGGCCGCTGTTACCTTCCAGCGTTCCCTCGATCCAGCCCTCGTAATGGGGCAGCAGGGTGCGTTTCAGTTCGGCTTTCGCCTGGTCAGACTGCACTCGCTTTAATGCACTCTGATCCATACGCAGCCGGTGCATGATTTGCTCGTGCGCGGTACGCACGGTTTCTGACTGCGCATCCGTTCTGCCATGGCGTTCAGCCATGACCTTTTGAAAATGTTTCTGTGCCGGTGTCAGCATTGTCCTGTCCCCGAATAACGGCGGGCCGCAGCCCGCCTGATGCGTATCAGCCGCCCGCAGCTTCGGCAAAAGTGATGCCGTCAATAAACGCCACGTTGCCGTAATCTTCGATCACGAAGTCATCGTTAGATGACTGATAGGTTGCGATACGGTTGTACTCCGGCTCTTCTTTAATCGTCCGGCGCAGGCCGCCGCGCTGGTAGTACAGCGACAGGTTTTTAAAGGAGGTGATCAGCACGCCATTTAGCGGGAAATACGGCGCGATAAACGTCGGCATATTGGCAACGCGTTCCTGCGCGACAATCAGCTGACCGGCCAGCATTTCGGAGTTCGGGTTGGTCTGGCTCATGGCGTTGATGGCCGGGAAACTGGTGGTGGTCAGAAGGTCACCTGCCAGGATCACCACGTTATCCGGGTTACGCTTGTGCCATTCATCCATCAGGCTGTTTTTGGCGTCATACACTGCCGCGCCCAGGTTCCCGTAGGTGCCTTTCGCCGTGACCTTGTTTTCGTCATCACGTGCGGTGACGGTGACACCTGAAATAACGCGGTGCGGCGCTTCGGTACGGATTTTTTGCAGCCAGCCGATGCCGCAGTCCTGCAGCAATGGATTGGCTGCGCGGTCTGACGGGTCTGCATATTTCACGCCGTTAAAGCCGATCATGATGCGGTCAAGTGACATCTGACGGGCCATTGCGGTGCTGATCAACTGCTGGAAGTTGGGCTGATGTGCCCAGGCATCCATCTGCTGATAGCTGATGCCGTAGTCATAATTGACCTTACGACACAGGTAGTCATATGGCTCAAGAATGCTGTTATCACCGGGATTACGGCGGGTAGTGGTGCTGTTGTTCACGCCAGCCATCGGGCCTTTGCTGCCGATCAGCACCTTCTGGCCGATCTGCTGGGTGACGCCGAAGACGTTAATCTTACTCAGCAGGCTGTCGCTTTCCTGCGCGGCCGCTTCCAGGCGCTGCTGTACCGTCGGGTCAACAGCAAACTTTGCCGCGATTGCCGCAGGTGAAACACCGTTGAGCTGCGCCTGTCGCGCAATGTACTGGTCAAACAAGGGGCGGGTAGTATTTTCCATTCGGGTTACTCTCGTTGTGAATATCAGTAGGCGGCTGAAAAATCAGTAATCAGCCAGCTGCACGTTACCGCCACCGCTTGCCGGAGGACGCTGGCTGAAGCTGCCCGGCGCGCTCTCCAGCTGCTGACGCAGTGAGGTCAGTTCGCTGGTCAGTTTCTGGATTTCGGCTTTATCCGCCGCGCGTTCCTGCTCAGCGGCGCTGAACTGGTCGCTGATATCCGCCTGGGCCTGCGCAATCACTTCAATGGTCTGATGCACCTGGCTGAAACGCTGGTCATCCGTTTTTTGCGCCTTACCGAGGATGCCCATCACGCGGTTGTACCAGTTGCGCCCGGAATCAGTCCGGTCCTGATTTCCCTGCACGATTTCTGCATCGAAAGCCGGTGTGAACAGGGTTGGCTCTGCCGTGGCTGACGAGAAGCGCAGGACTTCAGTGCGTTTTTCAGAGGTGAATTTCAGCCGGTCGGTGCCCAGACTTGCCGGGGTATCGGTCATCGCCAGACCGACCAGATACGGGCCGTTGGTCAGGGCAAAGTTCGGATGGATCTCGACGCTGGAATAAATCTTTTTCCCTTCATCGGTCATCGTCTTCATGCGTGCGGTCGGCTCGATTTCCGCGAACAGCGCCACTTCACCGGCCAGTGCGCCCTCGGAGATATCTTCAACGGACAGCGCCACCACATCCCCCATCGCGCAGAACGTGCTGTCAGGGATCGGTGAGAGGTAGTGCTCAATATTGACGCGCGCACCGTAGACCGTCGGGTTATACGCTGCGGCCATCTGGCGCAGCTGATCGGGCGTTGTTTTGCGTCCGTCAATCGTTGCGCCGCTGGTCATCACCTTAAATTTCTTACGGGTGTTCTGGGCCATGTTCATTTGCTCGCTTTGTTGAGTTCGCAGTGATGATGGCAGGGGCCAGCCCGCCCGCGCTATGCGTTGTTGTTGTCGGCGAACGGCGAGAACAGGCAGGGCGCGAAAGCATTCGCGCGCGCGGGTTAATCTCCCCGGCAGGAAGCGAGGAGGTTAAATGGCGGTTGAAGAAGCATTCATCATGCAGCGTGCACGGCAGCTGTACTGGCAGGGTTATCCCCCTGCGGAAATCTCGCGCCTGATGGGTATCAATGCGAACACGATCTACTCATGGAAGAAGCGTGATGAATGGGACACCACACCCCCGATCCAGCGGGTCACGACGTCCATTGATGCCCGGCTCATTCAGCTGACCGGTAAGGACAAAAAGAGCGGAGGGGATTTCAAGGAAATTGACCTGCTGACGCGTCAGCTGAAGAAGCTGGATAACGGCACGGCGGTCACTCAGCCGAAAAAGAAGGTGCGTAAAAAGCAGAACTTTTTCTCTGAAAGCCAGATCGCGGCACTTCGCGCAAACATCCTGGATTCGCTGCACTGGCATCAGAAAGGCTGGTATGAAAACCATCATCACCGCAACCGGGCGATCCTGAAAAGCCGTCAGGTCGGTGCAACCTGGTATTTCGCCCGCGAGGCACTGCTGCGGGCGCTGACCGGTGATGTGAAGTACAAGCACCAGCTGAATCAGATTTTCCTGTCTGCCAGCCGTCGCCAGGCCTACCAGTTCCGCAGCTTTATCCGCTCAGCGGCTGAAGAGGTGGACGTCGAACTGAAGGGCGGTGACATGATCCAACTGGCGAACGGGGCGGAGCTGCATTTCCTCGGCACGTCAGCCGCAACGGCGCAGTCATACACCGGCAACCTGTATTTTGATGAGTTTTTCTGGGTCGGGCAGTTTGCCAACCTGAAGAAAGTGGCCGGTGCAATGGCAACTCTGAAGGGACTGACACGCACCTATTTCTCCACGCCATCGGCGGAAAGTCATGAGGCTTACCCGTTCTGGTCTGGTGAGGCGTTTAACAAAGGGCGCAGCAGCAAAGGCCGTATTGAGTTCGACACGACCTGGAAGACGCTTAACAGTGGACTGATGTGCCCGGACAAAATCTGGCGGCAGATTGTCACCCTGCAGGATGCTATCGATCACGGTTGGGATCTGACTGACCTGGAAGAAATCCAGCAGGAGAACAGCCCGGAAGAGTATGAAAATCTCTATAACTGCGTCTTCATCAAGAACGGTGAAACGGCATTTGATTACAACCAGCTGCTGACCTGCGGTGCGGACGGTTTCGACGAATGGCAGGACTGGAAACCGTATGCCGTGCGCCCGATGGCAGACCGCCCGGTGTGGATTGGCTATGACCCCAACGGGGCAAGCGGCAAGGGTGACAGCGGGGCAATATCGATCAATGCCGTACCACTGGTGCCCGGCGGTAAGTTCCGCACGATTGAGACGCACAAAATACGCGGCATGGAGTTTGAAGCACAGGCCGCTCTGATTATCAGCATGTTGTCACGCTACAACGTTCACCACATCGGCATTGACGGTACCGGAATCGGTGAGGCGGTTTATCAGCTGGTTAAGAAGAAGTTTCCTGCGGCAGTTTGCTACCAGTTTTCACCGGCAAGCAAGCGGATGCTGGTACTGAAGATGCTGCAGCTTATCCGTGCCGGTCGCTGGGAGTATGACCGCGGGGAGTATGACCTGATCACCGCATTCAGTGCCGTGCGTAAGGTTGTTACGCCTGGCGGGATCATTACCTATGACACTGACCGTGCGCGCGGCGTCAGTCACGGCGATCTGGCCTGGGCAACCATGCTGGCAACCATCAACGAACCGCTGGGCCAAGACGCCAGCGGTGGCGGCATGACAGTAATGGAGTATTAATGAGCAAACGAACCCCAGCGCGCACCCGCGCCCGGACCTCTGAACGTGAAGACCTGGCGGCAGCGTTGAAGTCTGCACCAGGCCTCAGCATGTTTACCTTTGACGGTCCCTGGCCGGTAGCCAGCGCACATGACCTGCTGGATAATATGTACTGCGCCAACAATGGCCGGTATTACGAAACGCCGGTGAGCTGGTACGGTCTGGCCCGTCAGTTCGGCCATGCCAGCTGGCACCAGTCGGCGATTATCTTTAAACGCAACGTACTGGCAGGCTGCTTTATCCCGCACAAGCTCTTATCCCGTCAGGCGTTCTCTGCGTTTGCTATGGACTGGTTTGTATTCGGTAACGCCTATCTGGAGATGCAAAAGAACCGGCTCGGCGGTTCCTTTGGTTTTAAGAACTCGCTGGCTAAATACACCAGGCGAGGATCTGATCTGGAAACGTACTGGTTTACGCAGGCGGGTATTGACGATCACCAGTTCGAAACCGGTTCGGTTTGCCACGTCATCAATCCCGATATCCATCAGGAAATATACGGCATGCCGGAGTATTTTGCCGGTCTGCTGTCGGCCAGCCTGGCACATTCAGCGGATAAGTTCCGCAAGCTGTATTACGACAACGGCTCTCATGCGGGCTGCATCGTTTATGTAAACAGCGCGATGGCTGACAAAGAAAGTATCGACCAGCTCAAACAGACGCTGACCGATACACGGCGGGGCGGGGCATTCAAAAACATCCTGCTGCATGCACCCGAGGGCGGGAAGGACTCGGTGCAGATCCTGCCGTTCAGCCAGATATCCGCGAAGGATGAATTTGCTAACGTGAAATCATCAACCCGCGATGACATTCTGGCGGCGCATCGCGTTCCGCCGCAGCTGATGGGCGCAATCCCGGAAGGTAACGGTTCGTTCGGGGATGTGGAGAAAGCGGCCCGTGTATTTGCCATCAATGAACTAACGCCGGTGATGGAAACCATGAAGCACGTCAACGACTGGCTCGGTGAAGAAGTGATCCGCTTCAACCCTTACGCACTGCTGACCCCGCAAGAGTGACAACCCCGCCAGTGGCGGGGCTGTTGGTTTTTGCTTACTTAAGTGACGCCGGATATTGCTTTTGAATGGCTTTTTGGATGTGGCTTTTTATCTTAAGAGCCACTTCTGAATAAGAGTACTCATCGGTGCCGGTAACAAAAACCGGGATAGGTTTATCGTTATTCACACTGATCGCAACATCAATCCCGCCATCTCCCGCAGACATCAACTGCAGGCTGACAGGAACAGTAACGGCTGGAAAATCAATGTTGCTACCTGTCGCGGTACGCAGAACCATTTGCAAAGTACCATCGGTCTGCATTGGCATCTCACTAATGTGAGCAGCCTGGAAGGTGCCATCATTACCGATGAAGCCGACATCAACATACGGACGACATTCGCCGCGTTCATCGACCCAGTGCTCGGATGGCAGACCCAGCCAGTCCTTATAAAATGATACCAGCCGCACCGCTTCGCGTCTGATAAGGCGTTCAACATCTTTCTTCTTTTCTTCAACTGCAGAACTTAACTGACACAGATCGTCAAAGTGGCTCATTGCGCACCCCGTAGACGTATTTAACTCACGCTCATTTTGCCCGTCGCGGCCACGGCTGGCAAGACGAACCATGTTTAAAGGTCCATAAACCATCGCTGGTCTCACAGGCACCACTCAGGTTCGTTTTATCGACTTCAACACCTCAAATGCGTATTTCCTGTATGCGTCCAGCACGTTTCTGCTGGCCAAGCTTGACCCCCTGTGCACCCCAAAGCGCGGGATTGCTCCCCCGCCTCGCCCGCACATGAAACCTGCCTCTTTTTGTGCAGGTTTCAAAACCGGGCCGAGCGCCGCCAGTACTGGTGCGGGCGGCTATTCAAGGCAGGTAAAAAATTGTGCAAAATTGTGCATCTTTTTGCTTTACATCGGCGAAAAAATAATTAACCACTCATTAATCATTTACTTAAATATTCCAAGCTGACTATAAGTAACTAATCATCTTTTACCGGAGGTGAATTGTCAGTTTGAGCTTTGGCAATTTTTGATTCTGCAATTTTGTCGAATCTATTAATTTGACTAAGAATTGCTTTCCCTGTCTTTACCTCCAAAAGTAAACCTTCAAGTGTGTTTTCAAGCTCTTCCTTAGTCGAGCAAAAAAGTTTTTGTCCATTATATGAAATTGTACAGGGGTATCCGTTATCGCTCTGGGACCACTCAGCAACTTCAATGGGGTTTTTGTCTTCAGAATCAAGAATTGCAAGAGCTTGATATTTTTCTCTAATGTCTTTTTTTCCGAGAATTTCATTGAATTTTATTAATGACGCCCCGTAAATATCACCACTCATGCCATCCTTGTAAAAGTTCCTTATTCCAAGCTTGGCTTTTTTTTCGGTTATTTCTGATATTTGATCGCTAGCTGCACTAATGGTGCAGCTAATCTCAAGTTTGTTTTTTTCTGCTTGCTTCGCTAATTGTAATCCCGCAAGCAAGGACTCTTTGTAATCTTTCATAAGGTTCTCTCTATAGAAGAAATTACTGGCAGATGGTCAAACTTTGATTTTGAACTCATCACTAGCTTCATCAATTCTTCGTCATAATATATTTCGGTTTTTGATTCATTTAAAAACCAATTTCCGCCATGAACAAATTTTGAGGAGAAAATTATTTGGTCAAAAGTTCTCCAGTAACATGACTCATTATTTTTATAATAATATGTACCACACCCTCTAAGTTCTTGGTTATATGGATGGGGGTTACTATAAACCATATGCCTCCAAAATGGATTGTATAAAAGGTTTGGTTTTTTTCTAACCATGAAAATATCTCTTGAGGCGAATAGTCCATCAGTCAAACTATGATTAAAAGGCTCTTCATTAAAATCCCCGAGAATTATGATGTTTTTTATGTTTCTTGTTTCCATGCTGGCTATTACAGCATCTCTAAGTAGTGATCCTAGCAGAATTTTTTTCGGTGATCCTTCGTAATCATATAATCGACTAGACCAATGTACGAGGTATAAAGTTAGATTTTCTTTGGTACTTTTTATAGAAAAGTCGATCTCTTGTCCTGCATGAATTTTACGGCTTACCTGATTTTTACTTATAATTTCAGAATTGATAAGCTCTAAAACACTACTTCTATAAATTATGCATAAATCAAACCTTTTCCTTCCATCTCGTAACGTTCCATCGTAAATAGAAAAATCACTACCTATAAACATAACTCTTAAAAGTTCAATATCTGGATTTGCAACCTCGCATAAACAAAGAACGTCAACATTCTTTTCTAAAATGAGATTGGCGACTATATGAATAGCAAAGCTCTTATGTTCATTACTTGAGCTGTTCTCTTGAGAATGAGGAGATAAACTTGTGTTCCACCATGCAAAAGTCAATGTGTCTGTGTTTTTTTCAGTCATTTAGGCTGATTTCCTAATCCACAAGCGTTCCGAAAAATTTGGTTGGAAATTTTCAATAAAGATTATGAATCCTACAGGTTTTGTAGTCAACGAACTCAACAATACTAGTGCGTAGATACGTGAAACTGTTGATGTTTTTTAGTTAATTGTTAAGTGTAATTATTTTAAATTTTTCACCTTAAGCCTGATTTCATCAAATCTTTCGACTAACGACTTCGACCTCAAGGCGCTCATTCTGTTCTCTTGAGTCCTGTCAGTGACCTCTTTTTTGCTATAAATTTTCCCATCTCCTCTGGAGAAGTATCTATTGCCCCTGAGTGAAAGCTCATTCCCTGCGGCCAGATGTCTGGCCCAAAGTCTAAGGTTTGTATCGTTCCAACCAATAGACTGCGCGAAATCATAAATTTCAGCCACTTTCGGGCTGTCCTCTGGTGCATAGGCTGCTTTTCTCGCTGATTTTGGCGGTGCGTTTTCACTGCGGATGCGCCGGAGGATCTCCCGGCGTTCCTGTCTGGTCGCCTTATTCAGATCAGGCGGCCATATTTCAGCTGCCGGCACCGTCATTTCTGACGGAATGCTGTGGATAACTGTCCCGCTTTTGCTGGTTTTTTGTTCAGGGGGACAGTTATTGCCACGAGTCCAAGGGGCGCTAGCGCCCTGATCGGCTGAAGCCTCCTGAACGTCAACGGTCTTACGAACCTTTTTCCACTTCGTCGCATGCGTGCATATCCGGCCAGCCGCAAGGCGTGACCACACGCCGTAAATACGGATGCCGTGATCGCCGTAGGCGTTTGCCTCTTCGTTGATCTCGTATGCGGTGCGTATGAGGTGGAGATCGCGCGGTACCAGGACGCCGCCCTGTTTCATGATGTATGTGGCGAAGCAACCCACATCAGCAGCGGCCAGGACGGCATCAAGGCGCGGGTTTTCCAGTACAGGAGCGCCCGGTTTTTTGTCTTTCTGCTGCCTGCCAGCCTGACCGGCCAGCAAACGCAGTTCGCGGTAAGCCTGGCGACTCGGTATGCCAAAGAAACGGAATTGCTGGACGCGGTGCAGTGATGCCCAGGCAGTAACATGCTCGGCGTTATCACGCAGTGACTTGCCGGTTTCTTTGCTGACCTCGTTAGCCAGCCCGCGTCCGTCGATGTTCTTACTGATGTATTTCGATATGTAGCTGGTCGGCGTCCCTTTTCGGCGGTCAATCAGCTTTGATTTGAAACGAGGGCCGGTATTGTTCCCCAGCTCTGCGCGATCTTCACGAATAGAGAATTTCCGCAACATTGCGGTGACTGCCCGGCGGTCTTTTTTGCGCATGAAGCACAGCAGGTGCCAGTGTACTGTACCGTCATGGTGAGGTTCAGCCACACGCACGCCATACCAGCGTAGACCAGCCTTGTGCATTGCCTTACGGTAGGCTGCGAACATTTTTACCAGGTAATCGCTGCTTTCCCTTACGGTGGCATTTTTCCATGTTGGGTTAGGGCGGCCATTGCTAAGCGTTGCATGGAAGCGGGAAGGGCAGGTGATGGTATAGAAAACCGCACAGTCGCCGCGCATCTCGGCGATCAGCTCCAGGCCTTTCACGCAGGCCATCATTTCATTGCGCCGGTGCGCCGGGTTGCTGCTGCTGGCGTTCACAACGTCTTCCATATCCAGCGTGTCACCGTCTTCATTCACCAGCTCATGCGCGCGGAAAAACTCCAGCGCTTTGCGACGCTGTTCGCGCTTATGGATCACCGCCTCATAGCTGACATACGGAGATGCTTTTTTGTTGACCAGGCATACCGCGCGAAGCTGTTCTTCGCGCCATTCGCAGCGCATCTGCCATAACTTGCCATACCACCAGTCGGCACAGCGCATACGCCCTATTGATCCAGGGATTAGGTCGTAAGGCACAGGTTTACGGCGACGCTTTTTGCGACGCAGCCTGTCAAAGGCGGGCGGGATAACATCAAGGCGCATTGCCTCATCAGCAACGCGTTCCCACACACGCCTGATTTGTTCAGGCAGCGAATCACCGCCGGTCAGAAACTCGCTGCATGCGGCCTCCAGACACATATCCATGTGCGCAGCAACCAGGGTGGAAAGCCTTTTCACCTGGTTCTGATTCATTTCGGGCATCACCAGCAGACCGTCCAGTCCCTGATAGCTCGCCATAAAACGGAAAGAGATGGAGAGCTGCGAGTCACGCACGCGATCGAGGCGTTCAAGGCATGGTCTGACAGTCTCACGCAGATAGCGTGAATAGGCTTTCGGCCTGTCCAGGCTGTACAGGTAATCAATACGTTGCAGCATCGGTTTGCTGATGAATGATGGTTGGGCGTGGACGTCCGCACGTATTATCAGGTCCGGGCTGAACTGCTGGCGCTCATGCGCCATTTTCGACCGGCTCAGTAAGTCGGTCTGATCATTCTCGCGCTGAACGGGATCGCGCGACTCGTTATAGAAATAGCGATTCCAGACCTCATTACTCAACGCCTCGCGGCGCAGCTGTTCACGCTCGTTGTCTTTTGCGTACAGAGTGATCAGGTTTGAAAGTGCGGATTCAGGCGCTGCCTGTGCGGAGTCCAGGTAAGGATTAACGGCCTTTTTTGGGGCATTCCATGAAAAAGCACCGGCGGCCTCATTTGGGCCGCCGTTTGTAATGGCTTTGGCGTTGCTCAAGACAGAACCTCTTGAACAACAGTGCTGTCATCTCCGGCTGCTGGATCAAAACCTATCCAATGCTCCGGGTATAAGGTTGCGATTATTTCAGATGCTTTTTTACCTTCACCAGCGGCAAATCCCAGGCTGCGTGGGGCGTTAATTGTGGTGGTATCAAAGAGGGCATACAGGCACCGGGTTCGCGCTGTGTTGCTGTTTGAGGCAATGACAGGGGATGTTTTAGCCGCTCTTTCCAGTAGCGATGCCAGCTGTGACTGCATACTTAAATCGAAACCCTCGGTGTGATAGTCACTGAAAGTGCCCTCATACGGGGGATCTGAATAAACCACATCACCGGGTTTAACCATTTGCAGGGTTTTGGGAAATTCGGCGCAAATGAACGTTGCGCGCTTTGCCTTCTCAGCAAACGCCCTGATTTCTTCAAGCGGGAAATACGGTTTTTTGTAGTGGCCGAACGGGATATTAAAATGCCCGTTGCGGTTGTACCGGCACATGCCGCGATGGCCGTGGCGATTCATGTAAAGAAAAACAGCGGCGCGATACAGCAGCGTCATGCCCGGTTCATTGTTGAACTCGTTACGCAATGCGTAATAGTCAGTTTCAGTGGTGAATTGGGCGAAGAGCTTCGCAGCCAGCGCAATGAATGCGTTTTCGTGCAGCTGTATTTGCTGGTACATGTTGATAAGGTCACTGTTGATATCAGCGACGAGATAGGCAGGATAGTCGGTGGCCATCATGACGGCGCATGATCCGCCGAACGGTTCAACCAGGCGCTGACCGGCTGGCAGAAACTTTTTCAGCTCGGTCATCACTTTTGACTTACTGCCGACCCACTTCAAAGGGGTTTTGACGGTCATAAGGCACCGCCTTTGCTGTCTTGCGGCATGGCAACTGTGGCACAGTCAAACCCATTACTGGTCTGGACAAAGCACTCCTGCTCCACATAGCGCTTTAAGATATCTCTTTCAGTAAATGCCTGTTTTGCACGTTCAGCCGATCCCTTATCTGTGAAATCACAGACAGCATGGCTTAAACCATCCGTGTCCCGCTCATACAAAGTCCAGAACTCAGCAGCATCATCATCGACACGGCTAACGGATGCGCTTGAGTCAACAATGCAGCCAGAAATGAAATACTTAACAAAGATATCTCTGTAATCCCTCTGCACTTTTATCGCGATTTTTTTGCTCATTTTGCACCGCCTTTGATGTGCTTTGCGCGACACTCGATCAGTGACTGGCAGTGGTGGCACGTTGAAACGCCCGGCACGGCGATTCGCCGCAGCTGATCAATCTCTATGCCGCAGGACTCACAGAAAAATGCACTTTCTGCCGTTGCATGCGATCTGGCCGCGATGATTTGACGCTCAAGCGTGGCGGCGGCATGTTCTTGCGCAATGTCGATTACGTCAGCCATCAGCAGATCTCCCGCGCTTCATTGCGAATTTTTTCAGCCTCTGCGCACAGCAATTCCGCTGCGGCTGTGGCATTCATCTGACTACGCACAATATGGATTGCGATTCTTTCAAGGCGGGCCGCCATAACTTCAGCGCGATTTCTGCGCTCGTCTTTGCGGGCTTCGGTAAGCAGGAAATTTATTCCTGCATCATCAACGCCAGGTTGAATAGGCCGACGCTCTACATTACGCATTTTCTGAACTCCTGAATTTTGGCAATAAAAATCCCGGCGAACAGATTCGCCTTTTTATTGACCATTAAGGATTAACGGAAAAGTATTTCGGGATTATCAAGAATTCCCGGTTTTGGTATAGGAGATAATCCGCTCTATTGCAGCCCATTCTTGTCAGGGCGCGACCAGATATCTCCTATTTAATGAGGCACTAATTAATGCGTCATTAAATAGGGCCGGTTTTACCCGGCTGTGCGGAAAAGTGTTCCAGGCTGACAGGTGAGGGTATCTCACCGCAATTGCACATGCTGACCAGGGATTCCAGTGCATCAGCGCTGACATCATCACCAGCGGCACGGGCCACGCTGGCTAACCCTTCCATGCCTACGCTAAGGCGAAAGGCATAATCATTCAGCGACAGCTGGCGAACTGCCTCGGCGGTGGCGACGGCACAATTCAGGTTTTCTTTTTTAAAGTGATACTGCTGAAGCAATTCGTTAATCAGGACTGCGTATGCTTTTTTCATTTCCTCGCCCTTTTAATAATTTCATCTATGGTTTTTTCCGCCTCGGCTGAGGAGAAATCACGACCCAGATAAATTCCATTGTTAGTTATTTGATATGTCCGGCGTTTAGTTTTGCTGTGCTGCGGGCATATCTGAATAGTGAAACCACAATAAAGGCGCGTGTGTTTGGATATTTGGATCGTCGCGCCAGCGCTATTAACCATCGACGTTTTCCCTTTTCTAGCTATTCGCGATAGCGTCTTTGAGCATTGCCACCAAATTCACTTCTGTCCTTTCATTAGCCCTTTTCTTTGGGCGAATGATGATCCGACCTTCTGAAACCATTCGCTGACAGGTTCGGAGCGGAATCTGCACCATTTCTGCATAACGATTGAGTGATACGTATGGGGTAGGCACGCTGATGTTTATGGTTACGTTTCCCATAATACGCCCTTACTTGTCGGTGAAGGTTTCAAGACCGCGGAGATAGATCAGGCGGGCCATGCTGGAACTGGAACGGCTTTCGCGATTGGCGATAGCCTCAAGTTCTGCACGCTCATCTTCCGACAAGCGCATTGGAACGGGGTTTTTAGCCGCAATTCCTCGCGGCAGGCGCGAGCGAGCCTCATGTAGTTCTTGTTTCATAGTGGTATATTGTGATCTGCTAGTTATTCGTAGAGAACATTATTTGCAGAAATCTGCGAATAGTCAATGGGGGTTTGCAGAAAAATGCAGCTTGGGGACCGTTTACGCCAAGAGCGGGAGCGACTTGGCTTTACACAAACAGAGATGGCTAAGATTGGCGGGGTGGCTTTTAGAACCTATTGTGATTATGAGGCTGGAAAGACAGAGCCAAAGTCGTCACTTCTGGAAGCACTGCACGTGGCCGGTGCTGATGTTTTATTCATAATTACGGGACTAAAAAGCCCCACGCAAAATATTTCAACCGAAGAGCAAATACTCGTAGAGAATTACCGCTCAATGGATGATGCGGCACGCTTAAATATGCAGGCGGTTGGCAATGCGTTCGCGTCAGCCAAAGTAACTAAAAAGATAGACAGAAAATAATAATAAACCCTGGTGATTATTATGAAAAAAACAATGATTGTGGTTTTATCTTTTTTTGTTATCTCTCCAATTAAACTGGCGATTGCTGAAGGTCACTCTGCGTCTTCGCTCAATGAATGCCAGTCCCTCAAGGATGATTCAAAGCGATTGCAGTGCTTTGACTCCTTACCAAAAAGTACAGGCAACCAAGAGCCTGATGGCTTACAGGAAGGGTTGCCAGAGGGGGATGTTGGAGAGTGGAGCATCAACAAAGTGCAGTCGAAGATTGACGACTCATGGAATGTTTTTGTTAGTTTAAATTCCACAGGCACTATAAGAACTCGTTTCGGCGAGCAGATTTATCCGTCACTAAATGCTATGTGTCGCGAAGGTAAAACATATATTTATGTAGATTGGGGGCAATTCTTAGGCACCAATGAAATTCCCATGATACAGAGAATTGATTCCGAAAAAGTAATGCAAAAAACAATGCTTTTATCGACAGATAGTAAATCCGTTTTTTATCCGGGGAATGCAATCACATTTGCCAAAAAATTAATAGATAGCAAAAAAGTTTTTCTTAGAGTTACGCCTTATGGAGAGAACTCTGTAGATGCGACTTTCAATCTGGCTGGCTTATCGGAGGCCATTAAACCTCTTAGGCATGAGTGTAAATGGTGAGCAATAGCATATGACAGTTCGTAAACTCCCATCCGGCAAGTGGCTCTGCGAATGTTATCCATACGGTGCGTCAGGCAGGCGTGAGCGAAAGCAATTCGCGACGAAAGGTGAGGCGCTTTCATATGAGCGCCGTCTTGTGGGGCGGGCTAACGATACCGGGCTGACCGCCAGTACGCAGACTCTTTCTGAGCTGGTTTCACGTTGGTATGAAATGCACGGCAAGTCATTGGCATCAGGTGCAGAAAGAAAAGCCAAATTGGATGCAATCTGTGCCCGGCTTAATGACCCTTTGGTTGATACCTTCGATAAAAATATGTTTGCCGTGTATCGCGAGCGTAGGTTGCGTGGCGAATGGAATCCTAAAGGCAAAAAGCAACTCAAGGAAGCGACTGTAAACCGTGAATACTCATATCTTCATGCTGTCTTTTCTGAGCTCAAAAGGATGGGGGAATGGGTTAGGGAAAACCCACTTGATGGCATTCGCCAGTTCCGTGAAGGTGATCAGGAACTGGCGTTCCTGTATGAAGATGAGATCAAGCGACTGCTGGCATCATGTGACGAGTCTGCAAACCCCGACCTTGGCAAAGTCGTCCGCATCTGCCTTGCTACCGGTGCGCGATGGAGTGAAGCGCAGGACTTACGTCAATCACAGGTTATGCCAGGGCGAGTCACTTTCACTCAGACTAAGAGCAAAAAAAACCGCACGATACCTATCTCAAAAAAACTTCAGGAGTTGCTGCCACAGAAGAGAGGAAGTTTATTTTCACCCTGCTATGAAGCTTTTGCCTCTGCTCTAAAGAGAGCCGGGATTGAATTACCTTCCGGTCAGAGAACACACGTTTTAAGACATACCTTTGCCAGCCATTTTATGATGCGTGGCGGAAACATTCTGGTGCTTCAGCAGATCCTAGGTCACAGCTCGATCACGATGACAATGAGGTATGCGCATTTCGCTCCTGAGCATCTTGAAGCAGCAGTTAACCTGAACCCATTTGATAATATGAATGCCAAAGCTGAGGTGATATGAAAGTTTTAGTTACTTGTATGGAATGTTCTATGCTTGATTCTAAGAGAGAAATTATTATTTCAAGTGATTTGCTGAATGATGAGGGGTATTATTTTCATGTTTGTAAAAATGGACATAAGTCAGTTATAATTTCACAGACAATGAAATTTGAGGATCTTTTCGATAATGGTGCCAATGCAATAATAGATGGATATTATCGTGAGGGAGTTCTTTCTTTCGCTGCAAGTTTAGAAAGATTTTATGAATATTTTATTAAGGTTGTTATGGCTTCAAAGGTTAGTGATTTAAAAATAATCGAATTATCATGGGGCTGCGTGAAAAAACAATCTGAGAGGCAATTAGGTGCCTTCATTTTTACTTATGCTGCATTCTTTAATAGTAAGCCAGAAATTATAAGTGAAAAACTATTTAACTTAAGGAATAAGGTTGCGCATAATGGATATATCCCCAAAAGGAATGAAGCGATCAATTATGGTCAGTGTGTCATTGATCTCATAGTGCCAATTATCTTAAGGTTGAATGATGAATATAAAAAACAAGTTCTTGAAATGATTGATTTCAAGTTAATTTCTGGCAATGAGTATTTTATGGAGCAAAAAAAAATTCACGGGGATGATGTTCGGCGATCTATATCGCGGAGTACAACTATATTATCTCTCGCTAATGATGATTTAAAGACGTTAAATTTAAATGATGAATTAGATAAAATATTAAAGCGAAGGGAAAAGTTTGGTTTTTGAGGTGATTTGAAATGGCGATGAACTTACCCTAAGAGTAACATTTAGCAACTATGGCTTATTAATCTTCTCTTTAATATCATAAGGTTATGATTTATAAGATGCCTGCATATTTTTTAAAATCCCTCGGCTTATGGCTGTGTGGGTTCAAGTCCCACTCCGGGCACCATATTCGAAGTGCCGATTAAAACGAATAAAATCAAAGCAATATGTAGTAATGTCGTGAACCGCCCTTGGGCGGTTTTTTTGTTTCCGTCCTCAGTTTCCTAATACCCCTTCCTAATATTATTCTGCTTTCTTCTGCCCACCGACTACCGGAACCACCACAATCTTCCTGTCATATCGTGCCGTTTGTTCAACATTTTTATGGCCAGAAATAGCCTGCTTTTCATAGAGACTACCGGACAGATCAGAAATGCCTTTTGCTTTCAGATCGTGAAAAGTGAAGTTAAAGTCAATTTCAGGGAATGCGGCTTTCGCATCCTGTTTGGCTTTCAACCAACGGCTATTGAAACCATCCCGCGTATATTTGCTACCCGACGGCTGGTGGATGACATAGATAGTGCTCATGCCTGATTTTAGTGGAAGGGCGCTGCACGCTTTTATTACACTCTCAAGCCTTGGACTCCAGGCTTTTATCTGTGCAACACTCGTTTTGCTCTGCTTGATCAAGATACCTTCCTCGATCAGTTGGCCCTTCTTCATTTCAAGAACGTCAGCCTGACGTGCGCAGCAAAGGTAAGCCAGTTCCATAGCAACCTGGACTACGGGTGGTGAAACGCTGTAGAGGGCAGAGTATTCAGCGTTAGTAATATAACGGTCACGAGCCACCTCTTTAAACTGTTTAACGCCTTTGGTGGGGTTACCCTTTACCATTCCCCGCTCATAACCCCACCGGAACACGCGGGAGATAAAAGCTTTTTCGCGGTTAGCCTGCGTCCTACTTTTAAGTCCTCTTTTATCCATGTACTTGCGTATGTGTTCTGGCTTGATTGCATCTGGTGGCATTTTCCCGAAAACAGAAAGCACTTTAACTGAGTATTTTCTGTAGTCTTTCTGGGTTTCGAAGGACAGTTCAAAGAAATCAGCGGAAGTGAAAAAGCTCTCTGTAAGCCCTTCAAAAAAATCTTCATTCTTGCGATCGTTAATGAGCGCCTCGTACGCGCTCCACACTTCAGCCTGGGTAGAATCAAAGCCGCATAATCGTATAGCACCACCATTTTTTGGGTGGAACTCATATGCTGATCTGCCCCGGTATGTCCGGGGCGGCATCCATAAATCTGCTTTATTTGCCCGTGGTCGTGCCATTAATCCAATGCTCCAAAGTTTGGCTCGCAACCGTCATCAGTTTTAACTTTCCTCTGCGAAAGGGGATCGTTAAAGTGCCGCCATGTTGTGCGCGGTCGGCCGTCTCGCCGGATAATGAAAAATATCCCAGCTTCACGGAGGCTTTCGCATTGCTTTGAAGGAATTTTGTAGCCGGTCAAAGCAAAAATATCGGCATCAGAAATGATGTCGTTTTCTCCGTGTACTGCTGAAACGCTTTGGCTCATGGTTATCTCCCAATCCTGCTGCAACAGGTTAAAAAGCATCGTGACATGTCACACTGTTAATTTGAGTTCTTGCCATCCATTCGTTACCCAGCACGCCGCTTCACCGACACACGGGCAGCTGGTAACCGGTGCTTTGTCACCACACTTGCCGCAATGACCTACTATTTTTAGTAGGTGCTGTAGCTCGGCATTATCTCTACGGATGAGCATGGTCACGTACTCGTTAAGATCATACCGTTCCCGGCCGGGGCGACGGGCGGCGCAGTTCTGCTCCAGCATGGACAGTTCCTGCTGGTCGAGCTGCAGTTCCAGCTTGCGGGTGCCGGTGGCAGACTGCCTCGTCCGTTGCGCGGCTTTACGTTCTGCTGCGGACTTACCCATGATTGTCACCAGGGCTAAAGCAGATAGCTTCCGGGTCTTTATGAGTTGTGCTCACGCCGTGATGAATCCTGGCATTCATCCCTTCGCTGTAACCCAGCCATGCGGCCTGCTGGTGGCCATTACATTTTTTAGCCTCGCGTGTTTTAGCTTCCGCCACACCATCAGACTTCATCTTCTCTGAGTAAGCCTGCATATGCTGGCTCTGCTCCTCTGAAATAACCAATGCGCTAACGGCGTGATATGCACCGCCAGCCCATCCTTCACAAAATTTATCGGCCAGGGCAGTGACATTCTTCCGCGCATAACGCCTGAGGTGCGTGGCTTGATAATTTTTACGAGCGGCACGCAGCTGGCGGCTCAGCACGTCAAATGCGTACGCTGCAACAACGTCGCGGCCATCCTGCCCGAAGAAACTGACGACTCTTTTAGGTGTCCAGTTTGATGTCCTGCGCCATGAGAAGACACATTTCACAGCAAAGGCTTTCTCGATCGTTGCGGCCAGATGCGACATATAGAGAGGCATTTTCTGTGCATCGCTTGGCGCACCTTTGCTTGAGCTGGAACTGATCTCCGAGAAAGTCACTTCCGTGTCGCTGATACCGTGCTCACGCATGAAAGCCTGAGCCTTTGCAATCGCACTTGCTGCTTCTTCCGGGCTGCTGGTGTTATTGGCGAGGCGCATCAGCTTCTGGATTTTCGCCATGTACTTTTTACGAGCGTTATCATCACGCATGGCTATTCTCCCCAGTAGGTGAGTTCTTCGGCCACATGCCAGCAGGCATCGCCGATATCTTCAAAATCAGGCTCACCGCTGCGCTGGCGCTCTTCAACGGTGACTGCGGCGTTTGCCCGGCAGAACTCCTTCCACTGTTTGCGGCCACGTTTCCAACCGCGATGCCATCCCAGCGACTTTGTTTCAATCCGCCAGGCGCGGTTGGCTAGCTGCATTTGAGTTTTAGCCATGATGAACCTCACGAATAGCAGCGTGTACCGGCAGGAAGTTCAGGAAGGTATCCATAGCCTTACTGACCAGCTTTATATTGTTGTAGCGTTCGATGCCCCACACGATGGCGTAGCAGATCCACAGGTAGTGGTGGCTGTATTTCATGTTTGACCCCATGCCCTCAGAAATGTCGTACGAGCTTACGTTGTGAGGTAAGAAGGCATCGTTGAGCGCGTAATATGCATCCTTTTCATCACGGAAGCCGTTGCCGGTCAGTTCGCGAACAGCCTCTTTTGCGGTATCTGCGTCGTCCTCGTCTTCGCAATCAGCAAGGTAGCTTTCCAGCCACTCACGTATCCCTTTGTCGAACGCATCCCCGTCGAACTCGTAGCAAGGAGTGTCATGCCGACTGCGCCCAGTGCCAGATTCGAATTTTTCAGACCAGTAGCCGGGGTTAACTTCGAAGCTCTGGCGCTCCGCTGCGAAAAACTGGAACATGTCGGCAATGCGGCTGAACGTCCACGTACCCATATCGCCGGTGACGGTCAGATATCCCGGCCAGGTGACGATATCGAAGTAATAAGCGTTGGTGTTTGGGCGTGAGAAGCGCAGGTGACGATACAGGCCATCATCACGGATGACTTCCAACTGGTGGCTGCTTACATCACGGATAAAGCGGATCAAGTTAGACATTTGTCACCTCCCCGGCGCGGATGCGGGCGGCTACATCTGCGCAGATATTCGGCGCATCTAAAAAATAATCGTCATCTGATATCATCAGTTGCCGCACGCACTCGTCAGCACCCATCGCCCGCACTTCGCGCAGGATGGCGTCGGTGGCTGGCATATTTCCGGTAGCACTCATGGCAGCCAAGATGACCCGAACGCCATCCGCACCAACTTCTTCACTTATGGCGTCAGTGTTTGACTGGACGACATCGCAGAATGCTTGAACGGCATTTCTGGACGTTAAATTCTCAGCGGCCAGAGCCTGCAGTTGGTAGTTAAGATCATTACGCTCTTTCAACAGGGCAACATAATCAGCCAGGCTGACGAACGTCCCCTTATCATTGGGACGCATGATGGCCATCTCGTGATTCATGTGCATCTGGTAATCAGGCGAATAACGCTGAACGTTCACAGAAGAGGAAAGGACGAGCAGGGCATTAAACACGTCGATACGTCCGGCAGCTGCACGGAGCAGGGCGCTGATTTCAGGGAAAGAGAGTTTCAGCTCTTCTGCTTTGCCATACGCTTCTTTAACGAGTTCAGCGCTTGGCATATCGAGTAATGCTGTGTTTTTGCTGGTCATGTAATTAGCCTCCCGGCCATATTCAGGCTGCACGAATCCCTTGCCGAGATGGCAATAATTCAGCAAACCGAATTTATTAATAAGTGGGCTGGTGGGCGCTGCAACGCACCACATCAGCCTGTGATTCTCCCGAAGATTGTGCTGACAGGAGTTGAACCTGCATCAGGGGGATTAGACCTGACCATCACCGGATGCAACACAACGGAGAGAGCACTGCCATCTTTGCTAGTGAATATGCAGAGCGGCTGGCCAACCTCTTGCAATGCTCTCACCTGTTGTGTGCTGGGCTTGAACCAGCTCCCCTGTGTTTTTTGAGCCGCTCACAGGTACTCTGGGCTTTTAGCGGCAGTGTGATAAATCACTAATGCCCACTGAGGTTGTGGTGGCCGGTGCTGCTATCTTTCCGGCTTGTGCTGGTCAGGTTTTGCTTTCGCGTGTTTCACTCACTCATGACAACCATTGCACTGGCTATCGACCACTTAGCGCATCAGCCTGCGCATTCACCACAATGAAAAAGGCGCTTACTCCACGTCTCTAAAGCGTTCGAAAACACCCGCTTTGCAAACGCCCTTATCGTTGTGTTGGCGCGTCATACTGGATTCGAACCAGTGACCTACGGCTTAGAAGGCCGGTGCTCTATCCAGCTGAGCTAATGACGCTTAAAAAGGGCGGTTAACAGGGCTGAAAACTATCTACCCTGGGTGGCAATACCCTGCCAACCGCCAAGACTACACACAGCATTCGTACTACGGTGCATTACTAAGCCATCTCATTGCCGTCAGTATTCCAAGTAAAACTCATTTACCTTGCTGTGCGTTAAAGGTAATTAATGTTACATTCATCGTCAAGAGAAAAAGTAACAAAAGTTACCCTTTGAGGTAAAAAAATACCCGCACTAGCGGGCGTGGATTAAACTTCTTGCAGCACTTGTACGACTTTACCCAAAATCCTGCAGGTATCATCGCACTGGATGGGCTTGAACAGGGGATTGAGAGGCATCAAATATTTGTAAGGGCCATCCATCACCAATTTCTTCACTGTTGCCTCAGAGCTACCATCAGTGATTGCCACTACGATCTTACCATTCAAATCATCGAACGAACCATAATGAGGTTCGACAATCACGGTTGAACCTTCAGGAATACTGGGGTAACCATTGGGGTTTGTCATAGATTCACCTCGAACATCCAAGGCAAAAGAGTCATCTGAAACCTTCACGGTAGTAGAGCACCATCTAATTACATCACTCAATCGCGCTGCAGCGTATGAATCAGTCCATGCACCCGCCTGAACTGAAGATATCACTGGTACCGAAGTCAGCGGTGGAGAGACTGGTTTGAGCCTTGTGTCGTCCTTAACCTGATCCCCTGTTCCGTAGAGTATCCATTCTGGGCTGCATGAAAGGGCGAGTGCCAATTGATGGAGATTCTCGCCTGCAGGTTTAACGCTTCCATTCTCCCATTTAGTTACAGATACACGGCTAACGCCCAGCTGTTTAGCCAGCTGTAGCTGCGTGAGCTCCAACTGTGTGCGCCTCTGTCTGATTCGATCATTCATTTCGGTTTTCATGTAACCAATGTTACCCGAAACGACCGTAAAAGATGTTTGCTTCATTAGGTAACTTTTGTTACCTTCATCAAAATCAAAAAGAGGAGCCATAAATGTTTAAAAGCCTTGTCATCCAGCATTTCGGTGGCGTCGTAAAAACCGCTGATGCCTTAGGTATCAGACACCCAGCTATATCTCGCTGGGGTGACGTTATTCCCGAAAAACAGGCCATGCGTCTTGAGCGCATAACGAAGGGTGTTCTGCGGTATGACCCGTCACTTTATCAAAACAACCATAGCCAAAAGTCTTAACTCACATAACTACCAAAAGGGGAGTGAGATGGTGGATATCAAAGAGACAGTAAAAGCGATGTGCAAGGAATTTGCTGGTGGACGTTCTGCAATGGCGACTGCTCTTGGCATGAACATCGATCAGTTCAATAACAGCCTGTACGAAAAAAACAAATGCCGGTTCTTTTCCCATTCCGATCTGGAGTTGATGGAGGACTTGTCAGGCACTTGCCTGTTGGCCGAATACCAGGCCGCACGAAAAGGCTTGCTGACTATCAGCATTCCCGTACCTGAGCAGATGGACAACGTTGAGCTGTTCAGTCTTCAGATGCGTGCTGATGCTGCTCGCGGACTGGTTGCGCAGGCAAAGCTAGATGCTGAAGAAGATGGAATTGTTGATCGCAAGGAGATGAAACACGTCGGTACTCAGGTTCTTAATTACATGAAATATACGGCTAAAGGGCTTTTGGCGTGGGCGGCACTGCATGGCGCTCAGGCTGATGCGATTGAGTTACTGACAGCCAGAAAAGTTGAGGGCTACCAGTTTGCAGCTAGTAGCCCTCGGTGCGAATGATCTTGGGAGAACATCACATGAACAGTTTACTCATAAACGCTGGCATTCCGCAATTACGTTGTGTTTTCGCTGGTGGCCGTTTCGTCTATGTCGAAAAGGTATCTGTATCAACGCCAGCTGGCAACTACCAGCAGCCTGGCGCAGTGGTAGATGAATTGAAGGTTGCGGAGATTTTCCGGCAGGTAAACGCGCTGGCTGAGGTGAGGGTATGACCGAAGACAGTCAGAACCTCAAACGTACTTATCGCGACCATCGTGGCGTTCTTGTCCGCGTTGTGCGCTGGGATGCAGAAAAACAGCAGGTTATTTATCTGCGGGATGGCTACGAGCATGAGTGCATGCAGCCGCTGGAATTGCTCCGCAAGAAATTCACGAGGGTTTTATGAGCGTTAAATTATCTGCATTCGTCTGGGATGGTTGCGCTGCGGCCGGAATGAAGATCACCAGCGTGGCAATCATGGCTCGACTGGCTGACTTTTCCAATGATGAAGGCGTTTGCTGGCCGTCTGTAGCAACGATCGCCCGTCAGATTGGCGCGGGTCCGAGCACCGTACGCACCGCACTTGGAAAGCTTGAGCAGGATGGCTGGATAAGCAGAACAGCCCGCCGCAAGGGTAATCGCAACGGGTCGAACCTGTATCAGATAAACGTTAAGAAGCTGCGCGATGTTGCAATGTTTCACCTGTCAGAATCTGACACGTCAAATCCTGACACATCAAAATCTGACGCATCAGAATCTGACCGTTCAAAATCCGACGCATCAAATTTTGACCCGTCAGAAAACCCGTCCGCAGCAGGTTTTCACCCTCCAGAATCTGGGGGCGATCCGTCAGTAACTTCAAAACATGATCCATCAGATAAAAAGACTGTTGGTCGACCGGCTGCGCCAGCCGACAAGCAGCAGGCAGATTCTCTGAAAATTGATTATCAGGCTGTACTGGCTGGCTATCACGAAACCCTGCCAGAAATGCCAAAGGTAATCGGCCTCACTGACAAGCGACGCACTAGGCTCAATGGCCTCTGGAAGAAATTTGATTTCACCCAAGAGCGCTGGATGTCCTACCTACGTTTCATCGCCAAGAACTGCCGCTGGATGCTGGAAGACCGCCCCGATTCCAACACCGGCAAGACCTGGCGCAAAAAGAATTTCGATTACCTGATCACCGAAGACTGCTACATCGCCGTGAAAGAGGAACGCGCCAACGATCTGCCGAAGGTGGCGCAGGTAAACCACGCTGAGCGCGATGAAGCATTCAGCAGACTGGTTTCACAGGCCCGTAAGCCACAAAACGCGGTTGAAGAGTTTGCGAAAGCTGCAGCGAGTAAAGCGGGGCTGGGCCGGATGAATGAAGTTATGGCTCGTTCGGCGTGGAAGAGCATCTGGTCTGAATCGGTGCAGAAGGCGTCAGCCAAAGAAATGCAGAGGTCAGCATGAATATTCGTGAAAAAGCCGTTGAGTTCGTACGCAGTCACCCTGACAGCTCCGCAAAACAGATCGCCGATGGTGCCGGGATACCTCGCCGGGTGATTCAGACGTTGCTGGCCGAACTGTTGGTGTGTGAAGTGCTACAGCGCCACACGGTGAACAACAACCCGTATTCATACCGTCTGGTTCAAGAAGACGAATTTACTGAATCAAACCAGAAGTACCGCGCGCTGCGGGAAAAGGCGCTGTTTCGCGAGAAAGCAGGTTTGTGGCGTCGTGCTGCTCACTTTTGGTTGCTGGCGATGGACGCAGCGAAAGACGAGGAAACGAGAGGCCGTGCAGCTGCCCGCCGTGAGCATTGCATCAGCTGCGGCGGCGCACTTCGGACGCATCCTGAGGGCAGCAGCGTCAGCTCGGTATCAGTACCACATCTGGACCTCTGGAGAGACTTTTGAAAAGCAAAATTAAGGCTCACTTCAGCCGCAACGAGATTTTTTATCACAGCATCCAGACGGCATGCGTTCTGATTCTCACCCTGATTTTGGCACTGGTAATGGAGATGGTAAGCAAATGACAACTCTTTCGCAGATGTATAAACAAAAGGCCAAAAGTGGCAGCGAAATCACAACTAAGAAAACCTACATGGTTCCTTACAGCGAGTTGTATCTGGAGCCAGGCGACAACATCCGTCCACTGAATCAGGAGTGGGCCGAGCACATGCGTGATCTGTGGATTGCGGGTGCTGATCTTCCACCGCTGTCTGTAACCGTCACGGAGAAAGGCGTCAGGGTTGATGATGGTCAGCATCGCTATGTTGGTGCTGGTATGGCTATCGAGGCCGGAACCAATATCATCCGCATCGAGTGCCGGGATTTTATCGGTACTGAGCTGGAGCGTCTCGCACATCAGGCCGGTAGTAATGACAGCCTGCCAATCACGCCCATTCAGCGTGCGCAGCAATATAACCGGGCCAGAAAGCAGGGTTATGAAATTGCGGAAATATCAAAAGCCTTTCACCGGTCTGTATCTGACATTGAGAGTCACCTGCAGCTGCTGTCATCCGGCGAAGTGCTAATCGGCATGGTTGAGGCTGGAGAGGTTGCACCGACAACTGCAGTGGCGCTGTCACGCGAGCATGGCCCTAAAGCTGGCGCAGTAGCAGAACAGAAACTGGCTGAGGCTAAGGCGTCCGGCAAAAATAGACTGACCAAATCAGCGGCAATGCCTCAGTTCTCTGCAGCCAAGGCGCGTCGGCTAGTGGAGCTGATGGCCGCGTTTGAGTTCACTGATGATGGCTACACCGCACCGGATGAAGTTTATCTCGAAGCGATGGGAATCCTGGCTGAGTACCGTGAAAAGCATGGACAGCCACAGCCAGAAGTTAAACCGTCAACACCTGAAGCTGACGATGAATACCTGCCATTAACCAAACAGGACATTATCGATCACAGCGGTGTGGCAGTGTGGGCCTGCGCAGCAGCTGCGTTCGGTGAGAAGGATGAATACACCTTCAACGAATCAAAATACGCGCATACATGGGCAGCAGACTCAGTAGAAAACCCGCAGGTTGTGACTATTCCCGCTGATGCCATTCAGAGAGCGTTAGACCTGATTGAACAGCACGACAGCTCCAGCGCTCTGCGTGAGTGGGTCGATAAGACATACACCGACGAAGGCCAGCGCGAAGACATGTTTGATCGGTTCCTGACGGTGTACCGGGAGAACCGCACAGCCATTAAATCTGTACCGGCGTACCTGAACCTGCTGCAATGCACTCTCAGTTCAAGCTGGTCAAACATTCGCACGCTACGCTTAGCGATACGGCAAGCAATCTATGAACTAACTGATAAATCCGCTATCGCTAAAGCGAATTGATTTAGCGCCGAATAATTAAGTTGCAGCGCCTGGCGTCCCAAAGATGCCGGGCTTCACGGATATGGTTTTCCCCATTGTCAGTGATTCCTTTTTTACTAAGCGATTCAGAGATTAAAGCATTCGCATTTGCGACGCCAATCTGCTGATAAGTGAGTGCAAAATCGGTAGTTAATGTATCAGGAGATAATTTATAGGAGTACAGCACTTCTTCAGGCATTGTTTTTTTATAGATGTTCAGTGCTGATGATAATGACTCCCTAACATCTTCTCCATTTTTATCAAAATCGAACCCTTCCCCGGCAAGACCTGCACATTCGAAGACTGCCTGCATCTTTTCCAAAATCCCGAGTTTGACTGATGCAGTGGAAGTGCAAATGTTGAGTAGTATTAACGTAGCAATAAATAATTTTTTTCTCATTGAAATCTCACGTTTTGAGCATCTGTTCCATATGTGAATTTCACTATTCTTAAAGTGGGTTGTGCCAACTGTACCATGGCTAAAGATTCAGCCTGCGTTTATTTATTATTGCTCACGATTTTATAGGGGTATAGCAGTGTGACATGTCACGAAAAACAGTATTAACTAGCAATAAATTTCTAAGATGAATCGCTGTTTTGTGGTTGTGATGCCAGACTAGAACATGTAAATTTATACAGGCTGAAAATAGATAATAATTTCACGGATAGATTATGAATATTAAACACAGTGTTTTGTTAAGTGCAGTTTTATCCTTGTCAAGTTTCAGTGCCCTGGCCGCTGATTTTTCTGAGGCAGAAGTTTGTAAAGCTACAATCGCGTTCGAGTTCGGAAAGAACCCTGGCATTATCGATGCTGCCAGTGGAGACGGATATATTTCTCTTCAATATATCCGTCCGGACGACGAGACACTTTGGAAATACCACTGCAGAGTTCAGAGCGGCAACAAAATCTTGTGGCGTACAGCAGGTAGTGCTTCGGAGCCAAATTACATCGGGCGCTGGAGAAACGATCCTATGGACCCAACGATCACATATTCAGTTAGCGGTGATGGACTTACTATCACAGACAGCGAGATGGGTGATAAGAGCTTTAAGCGCTCTGAACTAAAGTAATACCAACCTGTGCCGTGCAGTTGCAGCTGTGCGGCATGAAAAAATTGGGAGAGCACATGAATCAGTTGTTAGTAATTGATGGCGTATCTGTACGTCAGGATAAAGACGGGCGTTACTGCCTGAATGATTTACACAATGCCGCTGGTGGGGTAGAGCGCCATAAGCCGAAGTTCTGGTTGAGCAATAATCAAACCCAGGAGCTTGTTCAAGAATTAATCGAGGGTGGAAATCCTCCCTCGGTCGAAATACAACCAGTCATTACCATTCGGGGTGGTCTTCAGCAGGGAACCTACGTTTGCAAGGAGCTGGTTTATTCCTATGCCATGTGGATCAGTGCTGCATTCCATCTGAAAGTTATTCGCACCTTTGACACCGTTGTGACCGGTCACGCTAATCATTCAGCGCACGACATGACACAGGCAGGCATCACGCTTATCGGGTTCATGCGGAAAGAGCTGAATCTCTCTAATTCCTCGGTGCTAGGCGCATGTCAGAAATTACAGAGTGCAGTCGGACTGCCAAATCTGGCACCGCAATACGCGATAGACGCACCCTCCGACGCCGTTGATGGCTCCAGTCGCCCTACAACATCCCTGACAACACTCCTTCGCGATAACCAACTGTCCGTTACCACAGCAGAGGCATACAAGCGCCTGCAGCACCTGGGCATCGTTGAGCGCCTGTCACGCCCCAGCAATTCCGCAACTGCCAGAAATGGCCGCAAAGAGTTCTGGTCGGTGACGGCTAAGGGCATGCGGTTCGGTAAGAACATGACCAGCCCCGGAAACCCAAGAGAGACGCAGCCGCATTTCTACACGTCAACTAAGGCAGAGCTTATCCGGTTGATGCTCACTTCTACAAAGGGGGAGTAATGCGAGCGATCCTTATGCCTTTCCGTGTTGAACAGCTTGGGACCGTGCTGTTAAAGCCGGGCAGCGAGGCTATGCCTTTGTTTCAGTCTGGCCGCGTCCTGATTAGCTCGCTGCCGGAGTTCATGCAGAGCCTGCCCTCAGGTCGTCTCGTGGACGTTGCTCAGCCGCTGCTGGATGATCCTGATGTTGTGATGTTCCTGTCTTCTGATGCGGTAATCAGTGCTGCTGGTGGCCGTGACGCGCTGGCAAGCTGGTTAACCTCACCACATCAACGCCACATCGGCACCGGATGCCAGAATAACGGGCTGGACCACAGCCACGGTCAAACCATTCTTAACATCGGTAAATCAGCAGTGAGGCTCTGCTATCAGTGCGACAACCGGCTGAGAGAGCAGGAGTCATCTCCGGCACTGGAAGCAACGGCACGCAGAAATGCCGCTGAATGGTTGCTGTATCGCGTGCAAACAGGTTTCCAGATGCCTGAGGGGCATCACGTCACACTGCCCGAAGTAACGCTGTGGGCTTCAATGAAAAACGTCGCAGACAAGATGCCTGACTCTCTGGCGCGGCGCGTTCTGAAGTTACCTGCACTACCAGCTCCACGCGGAACGCTGAAAGAGACAGATATCAGGCACGAGCCAGCTGCCGCTGCTGAACTGGCAGAGAAGGCTGCTCAGGTAGTTGCGCTGGCCATCGACCCGGAGACGCCAAAATCGTATTTGAAGAATCCAAAGCGCGAACGATGCGTTGACCCCAAATATACCCGTTGGGTTAAACGGCAGATGTGTTTGTGCTGCGGTAAGCAGGCTGATGATCCTCACCACATAATCGGATACGGATTGAGTGGTATGGGGACTAAAGCGCATGACTATTTCACGATGCCGCTTTGCAGGGCGCATCACGATGAACTTCATGCGGATGTAAAGGCGTTTGAAGAGAAGTACGGCTCCCAGACTGAGCTGGTTCTTCGCGTATTGGACAGAGCCCTGGCGATCGGTGTGATTGCCACGGGTAAAAAAATCTTGGGAGATAATAATGCGTGATATTCAGTATATTTTGGAATGCTGGGGCGGTTGGGCTGCCTCAGAAGGAGCAGGTGTAGACTATTCCCCTATAGCGGCTGGTTTCAAAGGACTCTTACCTTCGGAATCGAGTCGGCGGCTATCTTGTTCGGATAATGATGGGATCATCATCGACAGTTGCATTGCGAGGCTCAAAAAACTCAAACCTTCAGAATATGAACTTGTTGTAGCGCATTATCGCTACAACGTATCTTTGCGAGCTATTGCCCGTCGAAGAGCATGTTCAGATGGCACTGTCAGGAAAGAGATGCAGAGGGCGGAGGGGTTTGTTGATGGTGTACTCTGCGTTCTAAATGTAAAATTAGAGTTGGCTTGAAAAGAGCCCGGGGTTCCGGGCTCAAATCATAAGCTTGGGAAGATATTCCTCAAGAGATACCAACATCTCGAAAAGGTTACAAGAGACAACATGAATGCAGAAAAACCTAAAAGGATTAAAATAGAATCAGTCGGCTTTCCGAAAAAGGTATGCTCTGGAGCTATAAACATAGCTAACATTGGAAGCAAGCACGCTATTAAAAGTGTGTATCCTGTTGAGATCAAACGTCTAATGATCGGCGGCAAAACATTATTTTTCTTTAACGCATGAATTGCACCATCTTTACTTTGGCTGGAGCTAAAAATAGAGATAGCTGCCAAGATGAAGCCGAACAAAACGCCTGACACAGTAGAAAGCACGCCAGCAACACCCACAATTTCCGTGTGGTTTATCGTGCGAAAAAGTTTGCTACTGGCATACGCGATAGCCAATAGTAGCAACAGCTTGCATGACATCTGCCATAGTCCCTTCATTCGCTAGCCTCCCGGAACGCTACTCTGAATCAGGTAGTTCGTATTGAGCGAGATATTTACCATTGTCTATCTTAGCAGCTACCATGGCTATCCGGATATCAGACTCTGTTGGATATCCGCCGATGACATTGATAGTTTTTTTACCGATAAGAACCTGACCTAACAGGCTCTTTGGCTTGCTATCGCTGGGTTCGGTGACATCAGCCTTTTTGATGTTAAGACCACCGTTTCCGAATGGAAATAGCTCAATAAGTTCTTTAACTGCATCACCTACTTTGCCAGATAGATAGCTAAAACCGTCTTTTTTGGCTCTCGCTCTGCCACGCAAATTCAGTTTGAGGTATGTTCCACCCATCCCAACAACCATGTTGACAATGTCCTTGGTTAGGTTGTTCTCGAAATTATAGTTGGCTTGATTAAAATTTCGCGGTGCTGCGATGGTGAGATCAACACTTCTCAAAACGTTCCCTGTTTCAAGCAAGTCCTTAACATCTTCTTCTTTCCAGATAGCTTCGAATCGTATGTTTTCGAGTCCGCCTTGTTGGTATAAGGCAAAAGCAAAGTCATTAACCTTCGGCCCAAGGTGGTTAAGCGTTAATGCTAAAAGATCAGTCTTGTAGTAGTAAATAAAGTAGGTCCTTTCCACCACAGAATCAGTATCACCAAGAGTGATTGTCCTTTCCAATCCCGACTCATCTTCAATGAAGGGAAGAAGGGAGTGCCTCCTCCATGAGACATATCCGAAGAAAGTGTTAGATAATTCATCCTTCTCCAACAAGACAACTTTTAACCCTTTACCTTGCTTATCAACTGTGTAAGTTAATGGTAAGACGTCTTTATTAGCTGAGTGTAACTTTTCAAAAGCAGCTCTTGCTGCAAAAATGTGCTCTTTAGGTGCTTTGGGGCGTTCGGTACCCGTAAAGAAGCCAACCCTGATCTTGCGGGTTTTATTTTTATCATCCGTCATACCATGTTCCTATGTAACAAACGCGCTGTGAAGTCCGCACAAGTGGAATACTAAAATTTAGTTAATGATAAATGATTTATGCGTACGCAAAAAGACAATTATCATGATAAGAGTGGTTACTTCGACACACAGCTTAACCATCCAAACCTCGCCACTTGGCGGGGTTTTTCGTTTTCTTTGCCAGTGCTCTGCTGGTCGCATATCAACAAAATTATTTGAATCAGTTAGTGAGGCGAATAGCTCTGGCAATCGCCTCGCCTTGCATCTGATTTTCGTATTCCCTTTCATCCAACACACAGCGCCCAACCGGTAATCCCGGAGGTGAGAGAAATGCGTATGCCTAACAACCCCCATAATTGGGCTGAGTTCAGTGAAATTATTGCCGCGTGGTGGCGCGGAGATACGCCGGTTGGCTCAGTTCTACTGGCGTTTGTAATGGCCGTCTTGCGTATTGCCTACACTGGCGGCGGCTGGAAAAAAATGGTGTTAGAGGGATTGCTTTGCGGTGCTCTGACTCTGAGCGTTGCCTCTGGCCTTGAATATCTAGAGCTTTCTCGCTCCCTGTCGATCGCCATTGGCGGTGGTATCGGCTTTATCGGGGTGGAGCAGTTCCGAAAAGTTCTTCTCGCCATTCTGAATACCCGCTTCGGAAATTCTCCAAGGGCTTAACCATGAACCAATCACAATTTCAACGGGCGGCTGGCATCAGTGCCGGGATAGCTGCGCGCTGGTTTACGCACATTGATGCAGCAATGACCGAGTTTGGCATCAACAGTCCAATAGCTAAGGCGATGTTTATTGCTCAGGTTGGCCATGAGTCCAACGGCTTCAGTGCCACGCGTGAGAGCTTCAATTACAGCGTACAG
This sequence comes from Erwinia sp. S43, assembly GCF_016624745.1. Classification (NCBI taxonomy): domain Bacteria; kingdom Pseudomonadati; phylum Pseudomonadota; class Gammaproteobacteria; order Enterobacterales; family Erwiniaceae; genus Erwinia; species Erwinia sp. S43. The sequence continues at coordinate 158,581 of NZ_JACVTX010000006.1, forward strand.
GCTCTGATTGTCACGTTCGTACCAAAGCGCCTTACAAAAGACCAGGCGCTGACGCTGGGCAGAAAGCCGGGTGAAAGCGCTTTACCAGTCGAACGACAGAAAGCCATTGCAAATCTGGTGTACCAGAAGCGATTCGGCAACAACCTGCCGGGTGATGGCTGGAAATATCGCGGCGGTGGACTGATTCAGACCACGTTCCTGGATAATTACCGTACAACCGGCAACGCCATAAAAGTTGACCTCGTCAGCCAGCCGGAACTGCTTGAACTGGAGCAGAACGCAGCCCGCAGTGCTGCATGGTTCTTTGTTTCGAAAGGCTGCATGAACTGGTTGCACAGTATCGAAAACGTAACCCGGATAATTAACGGTGGGACTAACGGTCTTGATGACCGCAAAGCCCGCTTCAAACTGGCAAAAAGCATTCTCGTATAAGGAGTCTTATGAACTACCTGATCAATCGCCTGAAAGAGGCATCAACCTGGCGTGGCATCATTCTCGTTGTCGCAGGTGTATTTGGCTGGCAGATGCCGCCTGGCATTCAGGAAACGGTCATTGCCGGTGGTGTGGCGCTGGCTGGTGTGGTCGGTGCTGTGGTGCCAGATAGCGTGAAAAAGTGAGCTCAGGCCAATAATTAAAATTGGCCTGATGAAATAATTACTGAGTGCTTTTCTGAATCGCTTTACCGCCTGCTGAGATATCTTCTCCGACTCCGCGAGTAGTGTTGCAGGCAGTTAATACAGAAGAAAGAACAACGACAGAGAGGATGGATAAGACGAATTTTTTCATCTGAACTTCCTTTTAACGATTGTTGAATAACCGAAATTTGGTCCTGGTTTCCAAGGGGTGTCAGACCTCATTAATCAATCATGAAAGGCTGATATATGGGGGACGCCTTATGGATTTACCGGAAGATGAGCTATCGGAATAAATTAAGTGCTGCGCTGTTTTGTATCTGAAAAAAAACCGCGTCAGGTAAGGGGTGAAAACTCTGACGCGGTACTTTCAAAGAAAACAACAATAACGAATTCCAGATAGACAAGATAAGTAATAGCGGATAATTCTTACATTTCCAGCTACGTATGAAATATTTTGAAAAATATTTCCAAGTCCTGCCTGCCGAGGTATCTATGACTGAAATTACAACTGAACAGACCAACCAGCTGGAACTGCTTGCCACGCTGGGCTATGACACTGCAGCAACAAAGGTGGCTGTAGCATTCATTCAGAACGACCCGTTTAAACATCGCCTGTTCATCCAGCAGTTCAACCGCGTATTTGGAGAGGCCGAGCTGGTAGCCCGTGCCACGAAAGCAGTGCAGGAATCAGTCGAAGCACTGGCCGTAATCAACGACACCACACCTGCGGCAGAATAATTAGCCCTCACCGGGTCAGTCAGCTTTGAGAGTTCTATGCCTAAGTCCATACCCCGCGCATGCCGTAAACATGGCTGCGCAGCCACTACGACCGATCGTTCAGGATATTGCGTAACACATCGTAATACTGGATGGGAACAACATCAGCAGGGCAAGAGCAGGCATGAACGCGGGTATGGAAGCAAGTGGGATATTATCCGCGCCCGCGTTCTCAGTCGTGATAAACATCTTTGTCAGTCATGCACGAAGCTGGGACGTGCAAAAGCGGCATCAACCGTTGACCACATTATTCCCAAGGCACACGGCGGAACGGATGACGATCGTAATCTGCAATCACTTTGCTGGGCATGCCACAGGAGCAAAACGGCCACTGAAAGAGCCAAATGAGAATTGTTATCGTCTAATTCTTTTTTGGGGGAGGGGCGGGGAAAATCTCTGGAGCCTTTCGCCTAAAGGACCGCCGCCTAACCTTTTTTTACACCGCCGCAGGTTAGAAAACCTTTTTTTAGGTTCTGACCCGGCTTCATTAATAGGAGTTTTCGATTATGCCAGGACCGCCGAAAACCCCGACACACCTTGCTTTGGTGAAGGGGAATCCGTCAAAACGCCCGATCAATAAAGACGAACCAAAACCCCCTTCAGGGGTACCCCCAATTCCGAAGCATTTTGACCGACAGGGTAAGTACTGGTTTAAGCGGATCGGAGAAGAGCTGGACGCGATCGGCGTCATTACCCAGTTGGATGCGCGGGCTCTTGAATTACTGGTCGAGGCTTATACCGAGTACCGCCATCACTGCGACACCCTGGACCGTGAAGGTTACACCTATGCCGTTTACAGCGAGGATGAACCTGATGAGGGGAAGGAGCGTGAGGTCAGAATGATAAAGCCTCATCCGGCTTCTTTCATGAAGTCCGATGCCTGGAAGCGTGTCAGGGCAATGCTTGGTGAGTTCGGCATGACGCCAGCGACTCGTTCTAAAGTTGCGGGCAAAGGGGCTTCTGAAGTTGACCCTCTGGATGCATTTCTTAATAAAAAGCGCAAATGATGAATGGCAACCGTTCAGGCTGGTATTCAGTACGCAGAAAGCGTGCTGGCTGGCGAGATCGTTGCTGGCGAACTGGTGCGCCTAGCGTGCCAGCGTTTCCTCAATGATTTAGAGCAGGGGCCGGAGCGCGGCATCTACTTCAGTGAGGACCGCGCCCAGCATATTCTCGACTTTTATAATTTCGTTCCGCATGTAAAAGGTGCTCTGGCGGGTAAGCCGATTGAGCTGATGCCGTGGCATATTTTTATTCTGATAAATCTTTTTGGTTTCGTTATTCCGCTGATTGATGAAATGAGCGGCGAAGAGGTGCTGGACGAAGACGGCGAAACGGTCATGGTTCGCCGGTTCCGCACCGCCTATAACGAGGTCGCACGTAAAAACGCCAAGTCAACGGCATCATCGGGTATCGGTTTGTATATGACCGGCGCTGATGGAGAGGGTGGTGCAGAGGTTTATTCCGCTGCTACTACACGCGATCAGGCTCGCATCGTATTCGACGATGCCAAAAACATGATCAAGAAAGCTCCCCGCACCCTTGGGCGACTGTTTGGTCACGTTAAGCTGAACATTCATCAAGAGCGAACAGCGTCAAAATTCGAGCCGCTTTCCAGTGATGCGAACAACCTGGACGGGCTGAACATTCACTGCGGGATCGTTGATGAACTTCACGCACACCGCACCCGCGATGTGTGGGATGTTCTGGAAACGGCAACCGGCGCACGTCTTCAGTCTTTACTGTTCGCGATAACTACTGCGGGAACGAATAAAGAAGGTATCTGCTACGAACAGCGCGATTATGCCATCAAGATATTGCGCGGCGTGGTGGAGGATGACACCTATTTTGCTGTCATTTACACCCTGGATGAAGGCGATGACCCGTTTGATGAGGCGAACTGGCCTAAGGCTAACCCCGGTCTGGGCGTTTGTAAGCGATGGGATGACATGCGGCGTCTGGCCAAAAAGGCGAAAGAGCAGATAGCCGCCCGTCCGAACTTCTTCACCAAGCACCTGAACATCTGGGTAACTGCCGAAAGCGCCTGGATGGACATGGATCGCTGGGGGAAAATGCGGGGCATTGCACCGGCAGAACAGCGAAAACACTGGCCAATGTGGGTGGGGGTGGACCTTGCCAACAAAATCGACATTTGTGCAGCCGTTAAGGCATGGCGGGACCCGGAGGGAAAAACTCATATCCAGCCGCGATTCTGGATACCTGAGGGGAGGCTTGAGACTGCGCCGAATCACATCGCCGAACTGTATCGCAAGTGGTCGGATGCAGGGCACCTTCAGCTGACCGATGGTGATGTTATCGATCACGGCCTGATTAAGGCTGAAATCGTTGAATGGGTAGCCGGTGACAGCCTGAATGAAATCGCTTTTGACCCGTGGAGCGCCACGCAATTCAGTCTTGCACTGGCAGATGAAGGATTGCCGCTGGTCGAGGTGGCTCAGACAGTGAAGAACCTGTCTGAGGCGATGAAGTCAGTACAGGCCGAGGTTTACGGCAACAAAATTCACCACGACGGCAATCCTGTCATGACCTGGATGATGTCGAACGTCACGGTAAAACCGGACAAGAATGACAACATCTTCCCGAACAAATCCACACCTGAAAACAAAATCGATGGCCCTGTCGCGTTGTTCACCGCCAAAAGCCGGTTACTGGTAAACGGTGGTAATGACTCGCAGGACCTGAGCGGCTTCTTTGATAATCCGATAATGGTAGGAGTCTGATGAAAGCGAACAAACAGCCCGGCAGGGTGAAAAGTGCGCTGCTGAACTGGCTGGGCGTCCCCATTGGACTGACGACGGGGACCTTCTGGCAGGAATGGATGGGTATGAGCACCAGCGGGAAGGTGGTATCGGCTGAGAAAGCGATCCGCCTTTCTGCTGTCTGGGCTTGTGTCAGGTTGCTGAGCGAGTCTGTTTCAACCCTGCCTCTGAAAATTTACGAACGACAGGCGGATGGCTCCCGCAAGCCAGCAATAGAGCATCCTGCTTACCGGGTGTTGTGTCGCCGTCCGAATATGGAAATGACCCCATCGCGCTTCATGCTGATGCTGGTGGCCAGTATCTGTCTGCGCGGGAATGCCTTTGTTGAGAAGAAGATGATCGGTAATAAGCTGGTTTCGCTGATACCTCTGCTTCCTCAGAACATGGTGGTCAAGAGGCTGGATAACGGTCAGCTGGAATACACCTATACCGAGGTTAAAACTCAGCGAGTCATACCCGTTAAAAACATCATGCACATTCGCGGATTTGGTCTGGATGGCGTATGCGGAATGATGCCTATGATGACAGGGCGCGATGTTATCGGTGCCGCAATGGCGGTTGAAGAGTCAGCCGCAAAGATTTTTGAAAACGGGCTTCAGAGCTCTGGTTTTCTTTCTGCGGATAATGCGCTTGATAAAGATCAGCGAGAGCGGCTGCGTGGATACATGCAGGCTTTCACCGGCTCACGAAATGCCGGGAAAATTATGGTTCTTGAGGGTGGTCTGAAATATCAGAACGTCACCATGAACCCTGAAGCCGCGCAGATGCTTGAGTCTCGCGCTTTCAGCATTGAAGAGATATGCCGCTGGTTCCGGGTCCCGCCTTTCATGGTTGGCCATGCGGATAAGCAGAGCAGCTGGGCATCCAGTGTGGAAGGTATGAACCTGCAGTTTCTGACCAACACATTGCGCCCGCTGCTGGTCAATATTGAGCAGGAGATTTCCCGTTGCCTGCTGGATGGTGACGACGACCTGTTTGCAGAGTTTTCAGTTGAGGGGCTGTTGCGTGCCGACAGTGCCGGGCGCTCAGCTTATTACACGACCGCCCTTCAAAATGGCTGGATGTCGCGTAATGACGTTCGCCGGCTTGAGAATATGCCGCCGATTGAAGGTGGAGACCTTTACACGGTACAGCTGAATCTTACGCCACTTGAAGACCTCAAGCAGAACACCCAGGCCGCTCAGGCAGCGAATCTTCTCAAAATTCATAACTACGTCTTCCCGGACATTCCGTTTGAACAATCTCCGCTGAAAAAAGCGGCTTAGGAGCTACCCCCATGACACACAAAAGCCTTCCGGCTGCACCGGCGGGGCGACCTTCTGCGCTCTCAAAACGGGACCTTCCGGCCGCCGCAATGGACCGCTGGAATGGCGGCATCAAAGCCGCAAAACCCGATGAAAACAGCATCTCCATTTTTGACGTGATAGGCGCTGATTACTGGGGGGACGGTGTGACTGCCAGCCGTATCGCCGGTGCGCTGCGCTCGCTTGATGGCGCTGACGTAACGGTCAACGTGAACTCACCGGGTGGAGACATGTTTGAAGGCCTGGCGATTTACAACCTGCTGCGTGAGTACGAGGGCAGGGTCACGGTGAAGGTGCTGGGCCTTGCTGCTTCTGCCGCTTCCATCATCGCGATGGCTGGCGATGATATTCAGATTGGCCGGGGTGCCTTCCTGATGATCCACAACTGCTGGGTGTACGCGATGGGTAACCGTCATGACCTGGCGCAGATTGCGGCAGAAATGGAGCCGTTTGATAAAGCAATGGCCGACATCTATTCGCATCGGACCGGGCTGAGTATGGAGGACGTGGCCGCCATGATGGACGGTGAAACCTACATTGGCGGCAGCGATGCCGTTGATAAGGGATTTGCCAATCGCCTGTTGTCTGCTGATGAAATCTCTGACGATGATGACAGCCCGTCTGCAGCGCTTCGCAAGCTTGATGCGTTGCTGGCAAAGACGGGAACGCCACGATCTGAACGTCGAAAACTTCTCAACGCTTTAAAAAGCAGTAAGCCTGGCGCTGCTGCTGATCATGATGGTACGCCGGGCGCTACCGACGAAGTAAACCCTGAAAATATTAAACAACTTGAAGACGCGCTGGCCGCGTTCGGCAAATAAGGAATCGCTATGTCTGAAGTAAATGAAATTCTGAAAAAAGTAACGGCCAGTATCGAAGAGGCCAGCGGTAAGTTCAACGCTAAAGCTGAAGAGGCGCTGAAAGAGGCTAAAAAATCCGGCACTCTCTCAGAAGAAACCAAAGCTGCGGTCGATAAAATGGCGTCAGAGTTTAATGCCCTGCGTGAAGCTGAAAAAACGCTGAAGGCTGCACTGGGCGAGCTGGAACAGCACGTTGCTCAGATGCCGCTAAGTAATGCGGCAAAACTGGTTGAGACCGTCGGCCATCAGGTTATTTCATCCGAAGCACTGAAAGCATTTTCCGCCGGTGTTGAAGGTAATAAACGCCTCAGCATTCCGGTAAGTGCCGCATTGCTGACGGTAGATGTGCCGGGGCAGATTGTGGCACCTGATCGCCTGCCCGGTATCGATGTTCAGCCAAAACAGCGCCTGTTCATTCGCGACCTGATCGCACCTGGCCGTACTGCATCCAACACCATTTACTGGGTGCAGCAGACTGGCTTCACCAACAATGCAAAGGCCGTCGCCGAGAACACCACCAAGCCTTACAGCGATATTCAGTTCGCGGAAAAAATCACCCCGGTACGCACCATTGCTCACCTGTTTAAAGCGGCCAAGCAGATTCTGGACGACATGCCGCAGCTTCAGTCAACGATTGACGCTGAGCTGCGCTACGGCCTGAAGTATGTCGAAGAGCAGGAGATTCTGTTCGGGGACGGAACCGGCGCTCACCTGGAAGGCATCATCCCGCAGGCGTCTGTATATGCAGCCGCGTTTGAAGTGGAACAGCAGAACGGCATTGATGATCTGCGTCTGGCTATGCTGCAGGCGCAGCTGGCGCGTTTCCCTGCTTCAGGCCATGTCCTGCATTTTATTGACTGGGCTAAGATCGAATTGATTAAAGATACGCTGGGCCGCTATATCCTGGCGAATCCAGCCGCGCTGACTGGCCCGACCCTTTGGGGGCTGCCAGTTGTGGCAACTGAAGCGGCGGCGTTCCAGGGTAAATTCCTGACCGGTGCATTCAATGCTGGCGCACAAATCTTCGATCGTGAAGATGCCAACGTGGTGATCTCTACCGAGAACGCCGATGACTTCGAAAAGAACATGATCTCTATTCGTTGTGAAGAGCGTCTTGCGTTGGCGGTCAAGCGCCCTGAGGCTTTCATCTATGGCACCTTCACCCCGCCTGCTGCTGGTGGCGGCGCGTAATTTCTGAGTGGCCTTCGGGCCACTCTTTACCCCGGAGAGACATATGAAACTAACCGCGATTAAGCCTATCAACCATGAAGGCGAGGTGAAAACCGAAGGCACAACCTTTGAAACACTGGAGCAGCACGGGCGGGAATTAATTAAAAAAGGGTATGCAGTGCTGGTGGTTGAAGATAATCCTGCAGAGCAGCCAGAGCAGCCAGAGCAGCCAGAGCAGCCAGAGCAGCCAGAGCAGCCAAAAACAAAGTCTAAAACTAAATAAGGCGGTCCCATGATCGAAATGAGCGTGATTAAGGCTCATTGTCGGCTTGAGCCTGATTTCGTTGAAGACGACACAATTCTGGAAGCTTACAACCGCGCTTCATGGCGGTATATAGAAAAATGGACGCGTCGGAAGCTTTATTCCCTAAATACTGACCCGGGATTTGATACCGACGAGGATCGTTTACTGCTTGATGACGATATCAGGGTTGCCATGCTTCTTCTGATTGGCCACTGGTATGAAAACAGAGAGGGTGTAACTGTCGGCGTTACTGCTACCACAGTTCCCCTTGCCGTTGATGCATTGCTGCAGCCTTATCGTATCTATGGGGTTTAAACATGCCCTGTGCATCCTGCCAACGCCGCCGGGAGTGGCTTAAAAAGTGGATGAAAATAGCCCATGAACGAGCAACTGGTAAACGCGCTGATAGCAGCGCTGACCGCCGAGACGGCGGCGAAGAAAGACCAGACGGCGGCTATAAACCGCCTGGCTGAGTCGAATGAATCGCTGTGCGCGATCCTCATTCAGTCGCTGGCCGAAGATACGGCTGAAGAAGAACAACTCGTCGCTCCGAAATACCTGAGCGGCAAACCAGTGGGGTGATGTATGCAGGCAGGTAAACTTCGGCACCGCGTACGCCTGCAGCAAAAGGTCAGTCAGCAGGACCCGGTAACAGGCGCTGTCGAATCGTCCTGGCTTGATGTGGCAACATTGTGGGCAGAGGTATCACCTTTATCCGTTCGCGAGTTTATTGCCGCGCAGGCGGGGCAGGGAGAAGTAACCACCCGCATTAAAATCCGTTACCGGCCAGGCATTACCCGACACCATCGCATTTTGTATCGTGAGCAGATTTTCAACATCGAAGGTGTTCTGCCCGATCCGAAAAGCGGTCGCGAATACCTGACCCTGCCGTGTTCTGAGGGGGTTAACGATGGCTGATGGTGTTGAATTCTCGCTTACAGGGATGGAGTCACTACTGGCCAAGCTTGAGGTAATCCCTAAAGACCTCAAGAAAAAAGCGGGGCGTGCTGCGCTTCGTAAAGCGGCCAATGTCATTGTTAAAAAGGCCAAAGCAGGAGCGAGAAGGATTGATGATCCGGCCACGGGTCGAAGCATCGCTGACAATATCGCGCTGCGCTGGAACGGGAAACTGTTCAAACGTACTGGAAATTTAGGGTTCAGGATTGGTGTGGTATATGGCGCGAAACTGAAGGACCACCCGGACAAGGCAAAAAACGCACCTACGCCGCACTGGCGCTTAATAGAGTTCGGCACTGAGCACATGGCCGCTCAGCCGTTCATGCGCCCGGCGGCAGAGTCCAGTATTAACGAGGTTGTGGCTACGTTCGGTATTGAGTATGAAAAAGCCATAGACAAGGCTCTGGCGCGGGGTAATTAACATGATGGCACCCATCTTTGAAGTATGTTCCGCCAGTGCCGGGGTTATTGCATTGCTCGGTAATATGCCGGTGCGCCTGTATCCGTTCGGACAGTATGACGGTGAAATAACGTACCCATATGCGGTATGGCAAAACATCGGCGGCGATCCCCCTCAGTATCTGGACCGTGTACCTGATCATGATAACTATTCGCTGCAGGTGGATGTTTACGCGAAAACGGCCAGTGAAGTTCTGGCTGTTACTAAAGCGCTGCGTGATGCGATTGAACCTCACGCATACATAACGCGGTGGGGTGGCCAGACACGCGACACGGAAACTAAAACCTATAGATATTCATTCGACGTTGACTGGATAGTGAAACGTTAGCGCTAATTTCAACAATACCGGCCGAGTGCCGGTTTTTTTATACCCGGAGATAATTATGTCTGTATTAACGCAAGGCACTCAGCTGTACGGTCTCATCAACGGTGCGGTGCATGAAATTGAATGCATTACCGCATTTAACCCCGGCGCTAACCCTGCCGATCAGATTGATGACACCTGTCTTAGCGACAGAAACAGTCGCAAGTATAAAAAGGGCCTGCGCACGCCGGGGCAGGCGTCAGCAACAATTAACGCTGACCCGGAAAATGATTCCCATTATCTGCTATGGCAACTTGCTGAAGAGGATAGTGAAAGCAATGAAGATCAGGCCACTGTTCAGTGGGCGATCGGCTGGGCAGATGGAACAGCAGCGCCGACAGTGGTGAATGGTGGGTTGAGCCTACCGGCAACACGCACATGGTACACCTTCCAGGCTTATGTCAGTGATTTCCCTTTCGACTTCCAGGGCAACACTGTCGTTGCAACCAGCGCGACTATGCAGCGTTCCGGGCCGGGTGTATGGATTCGTAAAGCTCAGGCTGGCGTTTAACCAATTTACGGGGTGTGGTAACACCCCTAACAAAAAACTATAAGCGGGTATTGCATGAAATTAACGATGGATGTTCTTAAAGAATCCGGCGCGTTCACTGGCCGTCCGGTAGAAAAAGAAATCTCCTGGAAGAATAAACTGGGCAAAAAGATTAAAGCGACAGTATTCATTCGCCCAGAGGGTTATCAGACCGCCGTTGGCAACCTTCTGGCGCATAATGCACGAGCTGACGGTGTTGCCGGGCGTATTGCGGCGTCAGTTTGCGACGAAGAAGGGAAGCCCATCTTCACCCCCAAAGATATTACCGGCGAAGCTGATCCGGGACGTGGCGCACTGGATGGCGAACTGACAATCGCATTACTAGTCGCCATCAAAGAAGTGAATGATCTGGGAAAGATGACAGCCTCAGCGCCACCGACGAATTCTGGTGCGAACTAGTCTTGAACGGCATTGGTGGCAGAACAATTGTTGAAGCTCAGGAATTGATAAGCCTAAAGGAATACCGCACCTGGATGAGGTATAGAGCAAAGTATGGCTCGCTAAATCAGATGATGCGAACGGAGTTAGCTGGAGCGACAGTTGCCAGCACTCTTGCGAACATTAATCGGAAAAAAGAAGCACCGCCTTTCACGGTTGCTGATTTCGCCCCTCATATGCACAAGCAGCCGTTAACATTGGAAGAGGCAATGCAGAAGTGGCATTAGACCTTTTATTCGTAAAGATTGACCGTTAGGATGAATCCGAACCATAAAAGGAACTGCGATGAAGAAACTTATTGGTATTATTCTGGGTTGTATTTTGCTGGTCGGATGCGCTAACAAGATTGACTATAACCAAAAATCCATGAGTCTCGCTCTGGGCATGTCAAAGCCACAGGTTTCATCAATCCTCGGTCAGCCACGGCGGACCGATGTTAATGAAGAGCGCGAACGTTGGATTTATTGGAACCCTGTAATGGTGGGCTTTACTCCTGTTGACAATGAGCAACTTGCGGGTGATCGGCTTGTGGTTACCTTTGTTGACGGTAAAGTCTCCCGCTGGGGGCAGCAAACCCTAGCGGATGACATGATGGAAAACACCCAAAAGCTATATAAACAGGGGCTGGATAATGCAAGGCAGGTACAGGCCCAATAATTAAATGAATATCAAACAACCCCGCAATAGCGGGGTTTTTTTTGCCCGGAGTTTATATGGCCAGCAAATCACTCGGAACACTAACCATTGACCTTATAGCAAAAGTTGGTGGCTTTGTTTCAGGAATGGACAGGGCTGAAAGATCGTCTGAAGAATGGCGTCGAAAAGTTGAAGCGAATATGAAAGCCGCTGGGCTGGCTGTAGCTGGAATGGCTGCACTGGCGGCTTCTGCATCGGTTGCTGCGGCTGGTGCCGGTATTTCACTGCTGAAGACAACTTCGGAACAGGTAGTGGAAACCGATCGCTGGGCTAAGTCCCTGAAAATGTCTACTCAAGAGCTTATGGCTTGGCAATATGCTGCTCAACAAGCGGGCCTTACAGGCGATAATATTGCTGACATTTTCAAAGATATTAACGATAAGGTTGGTGATGCTGTCCTGAACAACTCTGGCGAGGCTGCGCAGGCTCTGGATACCTTGAGCTTATCTGCCAAGAAACTGGCAGAGCAATCGCCGGACAAGCAGTTACTGGCGATCAGCAGTGCGCTGGAGAAAATACCTACTCAGGCCGGAAAGACCATGATTCTGGAAAGCCTAGGCAATGACCTGTCAAAATTGCTGCCATTGTTCGACAACAACAATGAAAAACTGAAAAATTTCATCCAGCTTGCAAAAGACTTCGGTGTAGCGCCGCCACAAGAAGATATTGACAATCTTGTTAAAGTGAATCAGTTCTTTCAGGACCTTGAGACACAGGCTAAAGGCCTTAAGATTGAAATTGCATCAGGTCTTGCAAAGGTAGACTTATCTCCGCTGCAGCATGGTCTTGACGACATGAAAGAGGTTTTTACTGATCCAGCGGTTTTAGATGGCCTCACCAAGCTCGTCGGAGGAGTGGCGGAGTTGGTTGGCTGGATGGGCAAAATGGGCTCAGAGACTGGAGCTCTGCTCAGCCGTCTGTCAGAAATACCCGATCGTTTTAGCGCTGGTGGGTGGTATCAGTTTGAACAAAATAAAAAACTGGCTGGGATGGCGAATCTTCTGGCGGGAGATATTAAAGCTGCTACTACACCAAAAAAAGAAGCAAATGTTATCTCAGACTTCACGCTTGGTACTGGTGAAACTAACCAAAAGACCAAGCCTGATGCAGAAGCTAAAAAACTTGAATCTGCTTTTAAGGCAATGGAAACAAGTTATCAGCGTCAGATCGCTTTAATTGATACAACCGGCAAGAAAACAGAAGTTGTTACTGAATTACAAAAACTTCAGTTTGATATGGCGGATGGCAAGCTGGTAGGTATTAATGCTAATCAGAAAAAAAGACTTGAAGGGCTGGCTGAGGAAGTAGACCGTTTAAACGAACTCAAAAAAACCAATCAAGATAATTTAAAAATTTCTGAGTACATTGCTAACCTACATGCAAGTAACGACAATGCCCGAAGTTCTCTCAATTCAGATTTAATAGGCTCGGAGCTTGGTGAGAAAACCCGTAATAGGATGAAGGAACTATCTGACATCCAGCAGGATTACATTAATCAACAAAAGGAATTACAAAAGCAATATCAGTCAGGTGAAATAAAGGATAAGGGCTTTTACGACGCTGAAACTAAGGCTTTGCAGGATGCCTTTAATGAACGAATTGAAATACAGAAAGATTATTATAGTAAAGCTGATGAACTTAAGGATAACTGGTCGGCTGGCATAACTGACTCGTTAGCAGATTTCGCTGAGAGCTCTGGCGACTATTATCAGCAATCAGCCGATGCAATGACTTCTGTCTTGGGTAGTGCGAGTAATTCTGTTTCTGATCATCTTGTAGATTTAATCAATCAGTCCGAATCACTTGGCGATGCTGTGGAAGGTGTTTTCGTCGATCTTGGGCAATCTGTCATAAAGGCTTTAGCAGATATGGCTGCTCAGTGGCTGGTATATCAGGCGGTGCAGTTGTTTGTGGGGAAATCAGCCCAGGCATCTGCCATCTCCGTCATGACAGCTAATGCTCAAGCGATGGCATTGCAAGCTCAAATCGCAGCTTATGCCTCTACGGCAGCGATACCAATTATTGGTCCTGCAATGGCTCCTGCTGCAATGGCGGCTGCGGCGGCTGTAACCGTTCCGCTGGCTACCGCTGTAACTGCAACATCGTTGGCAGGTATGGCTCATGATGGTATCGACGCAGTGCCGGAAACAGGTACCTGGCTTTTACAAAAAGGCGAGCGTGTCACCACGGCTGAAACATCTGCGAAACTGGATGCCACTCTTGACAGAGTAGCCACTCAATCAAATGGAGGTGGTGTTGTCTATGCGCCCAATATTCCCATAACCATTAACGGTAACCCATCTGATGCGACGATCGCGCTCGTGCGCAAAGCGGCAGAAGAAGGTGCAAATAAGGGATATCAAAAGGCGGTCAATTCTGTCGTGACAGGCACCGGTGATTTACACAAAGCTCTATCCACAAAAACGACAGCAGGAAGGAGGAAGGGCTGATGGCTATCACCACAAGCATCAATTATCCGCGTGATTACCTCCCTTTGCCGCTACAGGATGGGTATGGCTTAAAGCCCGTATCACCATTACTCAGAACACCAATGGTGTCTGGTCGTGCCAGACAGCGGCGTCGATATACGTCAACACCCACAGAGGCTTCTGTCAGCTGGTTGTTTACGGATACTCAGGCGCAGGTGTTTGAAGCCTGGTATCGGGATGCGATTAACGATGGCGCATCCTGGTTTAACATGCCGCTTAAAACGCCTGTGGGAACTCGGGATTATGTCTGCAGAGTCCTCGATATCTATGAGGGGCCAACACTTACCGGCGGACGATACTGGCGCTACAGCGCTTCACTTGAACTATGGGAACGCCCGCTGCCACCGCCTGGCTGGGGTAATTATCCTGAGCTTCTGGCTGGCTCTTCGATTATTGATATCGCTATTAACCGGGAGTGGCCAAAAGCATGACGATACTCAACCGGCTTTACGCTTCGAGCGGGTCAGAGGTCATTATCGAAACGCTGCAGATCAATGTTGGCAGCCAGGTCTTTTACCTCTGCCGTGGGTGGGATGATGTGACGGCTAATGATGAGTCGGGAAACTCACTGACCTTCGAGGCGTGTGGCATCGATATCGCTCTGCCGGCGCGTAACGCCGATGGCACGCAGGACCTGAAATTTGCGATCGGGAATATCGACGGCGAGGTTTCAAAAACCATCCGCGACGCCCTCGCTGTTCTCGACCGCGCTTCGCTGACGTTCCGTCATTACGTTTCGACCGACCTTGCCGCGCCCGCATCGTCACCCATTCGCCTGGCTATCAAATCGGGCTACTGGACCGCATCGCAGGTGCAGATTACGGCTGGCTATATGAACATCCTCGACAGCGCATGGCCACGCAAGCGCTACACGCTGAACGAACACCCCGGCCTGCGCTACCTCAGTTAAGGAAATAACATGTTCGATCCTGATAAATACCGTTCAGTCACCTGGCTGAAGGGCGGGAGAGTGTTCCCGCAACTTGACTGTTTTGGCATCGTTAACGAGGTGCGTCGAGACCTGGGTTTAGCTGAATGGCCGGATTTTGCCGGGGTGACAAAAGACGGAGCAGGGCTGAACCGCGAGGCGAAAAAGCTGATGCTGTCACTGCAGCGCTGTGAGCCGGAAGAGGGAGCAGGGGTTGCCTGTTACTCCGGCAGTACAGTGACGCATGTCGGCGTGGTCATTCGCATGGCTGGCCAGCTTTATGTCGCTGAGTGTAATCCCGGAATGAATGTCACCTTTCTTCCTGTTACACGTTTTATCCGGCGTTTTAGCCGCGTGGAGTTCTGGAAATGACAGTCCGAGTTTACCCCTCCCGGTTACCCGGTGAACCGCTTGAAACGCATGAGCATCCGGCGATGACCCTGCACCAGTGGTTTGCAGAAAACGTGAAAGAGTACCGCGGTGATATCGCCTCGCCGGTGGCCGTTGAGCTGAATGGTGTATCAGTACCGTTGAGCGAGTGGCCTCTCTGCCAGTTGCAGGCCGACAGTGATGTAAGGATTTATCCTGTTCCGTATGGCACCGGGCTGGAGATTGCCGCGTGGGCAGCGATTGCCGTTGCTGTAGCGTCAGCAGCCTACTCGCTGATTATGATGTCGCAGATGAAGATGGACGGCAGCTCCACGGCTAACGGCGATACGCTGGACCTGTCACCAACGAAGGCCAACTCGGCAAAACTGGGGAGTCCGATCCGTGAAGTGCTGGGGCGTTACAGAGTGTTCCCGGACTATCTCATGCAGCCGGTCAGCCGCTTTGATAAAGACAACCCGCAAATCTACCGAACCAGCATGTTTCTTTCGCTAAGCGTGGGTAGCTTAGGGTTCAACAATAGCGACATAAAAATTGGCAATACACCAGTTTCGTCGTTCGGGGATGACGTCAGTTTTACGATTTATCCACCGGGTGCGGATGTAAGCGCAGATCCCCGCGCAGATAACTGGTATGCCTCAACAGAGATAGGTGGGACCACATCCGGCACGGCTGGTCTTGACCTGGCATCAACCGGGCCATCGTCTGTCAGCATCTCTGCTGATGCGGTCAGCGTCTCAGGCAACGCCATTTCGATGATCGGCGGAACGTCCAGCGATGAAGATGACGACGATGATTCTGTTATCCCTGAATCGTGGAAAGAGGGCACGGTGATCACAGTGACCGCGCCGGAAACCTTCACTGTGGCCAGTGAAGAAGGGCGATCGGTTATCTACGGTGATATCACTGAGCTGGCTCCCGCAGTTGGCCAGCGTGTTGCACTGACCTGGAATAACACGGATTACGATCTGTATGTGTCGGCGTTTCATGCGGGCACGCCAGCGGTGCCCGGTGTTGGCGGTAATGCTGCGTCCCTAACCGGCAGCGCTGCGCCGGTAACATACGATTTCAGTGAATCACCGGTATCTTTCACACTGAGCTGGGCAGGCGCGAGTTATGTCGTTTCACTGTCTGCAAACTACACGACGATGGCAGGGCTGACGGATGCGATTGAGGACCAGCTGACGGGCAGCGGTCTGTCCGTTTCAGCAGTTGATACCCGTATTCGCATCGGTGAGGCAGACAGCCCCTACAGCGGTAACAGTATTGGTTACTCCCTGCTGCCGGTGGAGCTGTTTGGTGATGATCCTGAAGTTGTGGCTGGTGTGGCATCTTCAGGCGGCACGCCTGCTGTATTGCCGAGCGTGTCACTGGCCTGGAGCAGCGCATCAGGGCAGGCGTTTTCGGGTCTGCCTGTTGGCCAGCAGCGTCTGTCCCTGGCTTTACGCGGACGGCAGTACCGTATCACCGAAATCGACGGCCTGACAATTACCGTGGAACGGCTAATTACGAACAATGATGGCTCTGTGACTACTGATGCCAGCTGGCCGGGATTCACTCCGCGCATTCTGCTTGACGCTGCTGTAACCGGAATGAATGAGGCCAGTGAGTGGATGGGGCCGTTTCTCTGCTGCCCGGCCAGCGAGACAACCACCGAAGTTGAGCTGAACTTTGTTTATCCTCAGGGGCTGGTTGATATCGGCAGTAAAGACGGCGCTATCCACTGGCATGACGTCGAAATCATGGTCCAGTACCGGCTGTCGGGCAGTGAGGCGTGGACCGATTTCAAAATAAAACACGGGAACGATACGGTTAATGAAATCGGCTACACCGAGTCGATCACCTTTCCTGCAGCAGGTAACTACGAAGTCAGAATAAAGCGCATTACGCCCGTCTGGGGCGGCACCACGCGCGATTCTGTCCAGTGGCAGTCTATGCGGGCGAAGCTGTCAGCCCGCCCGGCAAGATATCGGGATATCACCACCATGGCGCTGACGGTGCGTACCGGCAATCGCCTCGCTGCTCAGTCCGATCACCGCGTGAATATCACCGGCACACGGCTGTACGGTAACGGCCTGCAAAATCGCAGTATCTCTGGCGCACTTCATCATGTGCTGACGAGTGCCGGGATGGAGGCAGGGGAAATAGACTCAGCGGCAATCAACGCGATTGAGGCCCAGTACTGGACGCCACGCGGGGAACGGTTCGACTTCTCTGCTGACAGTGACGACATCTCAGTTCTCGATATGGTGCAGAAAATCACGAATGCCGGGATGGGGTACTTCCTGCTCAGCGACGGGCTGGCATCCGCCGGGCGTGAAGGGATTAAGCCGTGGACTGGCATTATCACCCCACAGGAATCAACGGAAGAACTGCAGACGTCATTCACCGCACCGTCGGCAGATGATTATGACGGGGTTGATGTGACCTATATCAACGGCACAACGTGGGCCGAGGAAACCGTGCAGTGCCGGACGAGCGACAATTCGACGCCGGTGAAAATTGAGGATTACAAACTGGACGGCGTTACCGACCCGGACCGTGCATACCGCATCGGGATGCGCCGGTTAATGAAGTACCTGCATCAGCGGCTGGGTCACACGGTCAGCACGGAACTGGACGCACTCTGCTACGACTACGGCGATCGGATTGTGCTGGCCGACGATATCCCCGGCAGCAGCACCATCAGTTGCCTGATTGTGGGCATGAAAACCGCTGGTGGCCTGGTGACGTTAAGCGTCAGTGAACCGCTTGACTGGACCTTCACGAATCCGCGCTGCCTTATCCGGTTCCAGGACGGCAGTGCATCAGCCCTGCTGATACCCACGCGCATTGATGACTACACGCTGACCCTGCCCGAAACGGCAGCGCTCAGGCTTGATGAATGGGAAATGGATGACGGCGCGATTGAGCCACCTCGACTGGTGTTCTGCTCGTCGGAACGAGTGGGCTATGACGCATTGCTGTCTTCGATCGAACCTTCCTCTGACGGCTCGACAGCCGTTAATGCTGTGCAGTATACGCCCCTGCTTTATCAGCACGACGACGCCACGTATCCCGGCGATACCGTTTAACCACATCAATTGACCTTCAACCCGCTCCGGCGGGTTTTTTATGGAGTCCGTAAATGGCGACACCAATGAATAATACCGGGAGCGCGGTGGGTTCTGTCGATCCCCGTGACCTGCTTGATAATGCGCAGGTACTGGATAAATTGCTGAATGGCGATGCTGAAAGCGTCGCAGGAAGGCTTAATAAAGTTCTGAAGTCATGGGCCGGGATAGTCGCTGATGCTACACGGATTATTGAGAGTGCCCGCCAGAATCTTATCCCTCTCAGTCGTCAGTATATGACGCTGGCTGCTGCCCAGGCGGATATCGCCAGTATCCCTGTAGGTTCAACCACATTCGTCAGAAGTCCGGATGATACAGCGCTGGCGCTGGAGTACATCAACGATGGCGGCACGCTCAAGCCTACGGGGCGCAAGATGCCCTCGCAGGAAAGTCTGGATATCGTCAGCGCGTATTATCAAATCTTCGAGAAATACTTCTCTCAGAACGGCAGCGGTAATCTGTACGAGTGGTATGACAAAGAGCAGCAAAACCTGATTGCCTTTATGGACCCGGCAGGGCAGCTTTTCCTCCCCGGCTTCAACAGCCGCCCGGTGCAGGCGCTCCAGTCTGATATTGAGCAGGTTTCCTCTGCCGTAAAGCAGAGCGAAAGTGAAAATCTCCACGAATGGTTTGATAAGGACAAAACTCACCTTGTCGCTTTCCTTGACGCCGCAGGCCAGTTCTATCTGCCGGGCCTGAACAGCCGTCCGGTGCAGTCACTTCAGGACGATATCAGGCAGGTATCTGAAGCAGTCACGCGCGACGCGCCCCCGGCGATATTGCGACTGACGGATGCGCAGAACTCACTGCTGGGGTTTGTTGATGAGATGGGGGAGCACCATATACCAGGCCTCGGCGGAGAAAGCCTGCAGCGGTATATCAGTAAAACCCGCAAAAAGGTTGATGCGCTGTATCAGCACCGGCAGTGTTTCAATGCGGTCACCGATTTTGGTATTGATAACCGCGGGCTTAACGACTGCTCTTCGCGCGTGCAGGCAGCCATCAATTATCTGGCAGGGCTGAAATACGGCGGCGCAGTCTATTTCCCTGACGGCGTGTACCGGTTGCACAACGAAATTGTACCGCGCGATAACGTCACCATCCTGATGGCACCCGGACGCGCCAGGTTCCTCCCCGTCGGCAGCCACGGAGCCATCACCAGGGGGGGCGGGAAGGACAGTTATCTCAAAAATGCGCAGTTTATCGATGTGGAAATTGATGGCTCTGAACAGGCTGTTTATGGCTACTGGGTTAAGGGGTTCTATATCCAGTATTTTACGGACTGCCTTTTCCTGCGCTGCTACACGCATGACATTGCTGCCACCGGCATCGGCATCGACTTCCCGGACAAATCCTTCATCCTGGACTGCCGGACGGATAACTGTGGCCGGTTATCGTCGCTCGGGAGGGCCGGTTCTTCCGGTATCGGTATCGGCACCGGGGCGCGGCAGGATGAATCACTGATTATCAGCCGCACCATCAACCGTGGCAATAAAAACTTCGGCATCTTCTTCGAGCAGCAGACAGCCGACCCGGAACTGATTTACCAGTCGCGTCAGATTATTGTTGCCGACAGCATCATGACGGGCAACGGCTGGGGATTTGGCGACTGCGGCCTGTCTGGTGTCATCCTGAATGCCTGTCAGATTAATGACAATATTCACGAAGGTATTCTCATTGATTCCGGCACGCTCACGGTGAATAACAACCGGCCCCAGTCCGGAAACTACGGTATTGCCACCAACTGTCAGATACAGCGAAACGGCAGCCACGGGATTAACTACTCGTCAACCAAATCACTGGGCGGCGGCGGATATTCTTTTTCCGGAAACAAGGTGAAGGATAACAACGGTAACGGCGTGCATCTTGAAGCAAAAGCCGAATATTCACTGCCTGATATGTGTATTTCAGGTAATGACCTGATTGGTAACGCCGGGGATGCGATAGAAATTAACTCAGGTACATGGACCGACATCGACATTATGAACAACCGGGCAATCCGCAACGGAGGGAATATCAAAATCACCGGCAATATCGATACCGGCAGCATTACGGGAAATAAACTTCGCTCAAAAAATGGCGCACATGCTATCGAGGGGGCGGGCAGTGTGAAGGATATTGATATCACTGAGAATCAGTATACCGACACCAGTTCATCACCGGTCAGCCTGACCGGTACGCAAACCAACGTCACTTACGGCAGAAATCCGGGGTTCTGATATGGCAGTCACGCTTATTTCAAATACGTCTTTCAAGGGCGACGTAAAGTCCTTACCCATTTCGTCCGCGCCAATGCCTGCGGCAGCACTGCTTTACGCTGACTTCATCAACGGCCTTTATATCGACCGGATCGGCGGAACCGTCAGCCGCACAACGGACATTAACTCCCGCATCAATATTTTCCGTGGGTCACATGCGAATTATATTGATGAAAGTGGTGGCCTGGCGGAGGCGAATAACAGCATCTGTGTGATTGACCGGCATCCGCAAACGCTCGCAAAACTGGGGCTCCGTACTGAAAACAGGGTGACGAACTACATGGCGTCGCCGCTGGACTTCACCGCATCGACCTGGGCGAAAACAGGCGTGTCGGCCGCAGCACTTAATGGGTACTGGTACACACTGACGGAGCTGGCGGGTTATTCCCAGCACTGTCTGCGCGACACCACCACGCAGCTTTCCACATCCAATGCGAATGTTATCAGTATTTTCGTGAAGCCGGGCACTGCCGACCGTATCCAGCTGGCGGCCGTGGGGGGCGGAGCCGGAAGCTATGCGAACTTCGACCTGACACGCGGTGCGGTGGTCTTTACGGGAACCGGGCTGCTTTCAGCGCTGATCGAGCCGGGTCATGATAACTCCTGGCGTTGCTCGATTGTTCTGAATAACCCGCCTGCCGCCACGGCGGATTTCCGTGTGTCATTCATTAATTCAGATAACGATGTAATGACGCCGGAGTTTACCGGCACGGGCAGAACGCTGCAGGTGGCGATTGCCCAGGCAGAGCGTGCAATGGTGGTCCCGACCAGCCCGATTACCTTTGTGACCCGATCGCTCGACGTGACAACGCTGCTCCCCGACATCCCGGCGGAGAGTAAGGCTGATTTTTCCCTGTTCATTTCAGGCACCATGCCCGGTTCGCCGCGCGGTGATGATGGCGGCAATAACCTGTTCACGCTGTATAACGCGACCACGAGCGAGTTCGTCTCAGTGGGGCAGGGGTCACGACGGGGTAATTACCGTTACATGCCGCTGATGACGCACAATATCGGCGGAGCATTCACCCCGGTCGGATTTACAGGTAAAGGGTACGAGTCATTCAGACAGTGGCCACTGCTGATTACCGTCAAAGGCGGTACGGTGAAAGTGATGTGTAACGGTGCTGACGGCGTGCAGACGCTGATGACGAATGCCGTAAACGGATTTGAGAAAATCCTGCTGGGGCGCGGGCTGGACTCTGCACTGGCGGCGACAGGCGTATGGGGCGGGTGTATTGCGAAGCTGGCGTTTTTTGACAAGGCGCTGAGTGATACCGAAATGGTCAGCCAGTTCTCCGCTTTATATTAAGTGTTGATCCCTCCCGGATTGATCTATACTGTATTTATATACAGCCATTGTTTGACGGGAGGGCATCATGCCTCGCTACTATGAAGCCCCCGCTGACTCCCCGCGCAAAGTTCAGGCACAAAAAAACCAGCCGTAAGAGGCTGGTTTTCATAACGTCTGTTCGGCATGTGGATCCAAGCGTCGGGGCGCTAAGGCCTGCTGGCTCCTCAGATATCGTTTACCATCCACATATCCGCCTCATCAAACATTTCTTCCAGCATACGATTGAGCTTTTCCTTCTCGGACTTATTGGCATCAGTATTGATACTGCTGTTACCCATCATTGGCTTCACCTTCACCTCTGCGCCTGGAAAAATCCGCTGAACACGCCTTGTCAGCTCATTCAGGATGATTTCGCGAGCACCAGGTAAACCTTCGACATTTCGCTTGTCATAAATCAGTTCAACGAACATTTCCTTGCCCTCTATACTGGATGTAATTACAGTATGCACTGTATAAATAAACAGTGAAAAGGTAAAGAGTAATGGAAATTTACATGCCGACTGAAAGCCCTGAAGCCATGTTGATACCACTATTCAGCGACCTGGTGCCGTGCGGCTTTCCCAGCCCGGCGCAGGACTACGTAGAGCAACGCATCGACCTCAATGAGTTGTTAATAAACCACCCGAGCGCGACGTATTTCGTGAAAGCCGCTGGTGACAGCATGATTGAAGGGGGGATCAGTGAGGGTGATCTTCTTGTCATCGACAGCTCCCGCAAAGCAGATCACGGAGATATTGTTATCGCAGCTGTGGACGGTGAGTTTACCGTGAAAAAATTACAGCTCCGCCCCACTGTGCAGCTGAATCCGATGAACAGCGCTTATTCACCAATCGTCGTTGGCAGCGAAGACACGCTTGATGTGTTCGGTGTCGTGACCTACATCATCAAATCGGCAGGCTGAGATGTTCGCGCTCTGTGATGTGAACTCCTTCTACGCCAGCTGTGAGACGGTGTTTCGTCCTGACCTGAAAGGACGGCCGGTGGTCGTCCTGTCGAACAACGACGGTTGTGTGATTGCGCGCTCTGCTGAAGCAAAGCCCTTCGTTAAGATGGGGGAACCTTACTTCAAACAGAAAGATGCGTTTCGCCAGCATGGGGTTATCTGCTTCAGCAGTAATTACGAGCTCTATGCCGATATGTCCAATCGGGTGATGACAACGCTGGAAGAGCTCTCACCACGCTGTGAAATTTACAGCATTGATGAGGCTTTTTGCGACCTGACCGGCGTTCGTAACTGCCGCGACCTTACCGACTTTGGCAGGGAAATAAGGGAGACTGTACTGAGCAGAACACACCTGACGGTCGGTGTGGGCATTGCCCAGACCAAAACGCTGGCGAAACTTGCAAACCATGCAGCAAAAAAATGGCAGCGACATACCGGTGGTGTGGTGGACCTCTCAAATATTGAGAAACAGCGAAAGCTGATGGCTGTACTGCCGGTTGATGAAGTCTGGGGAGTCGGAAGGCGTATCAGTAAAAAACTGGAAACGCTGGGGATTGATACCGTGCTCAAATTAGCCGATGCCGAGCCCAGTTTCATCAGGAAGCACTTCAATGTCGTTCTTGAGCGAACGGTGAGGGAGTTGCGCGGCGAGTCCTGTCTTGCACTGGAGGAGTTTGCCCCGGTTAAACAGGAAATTGTCTGCAGCAGGTCTTTTGGCGAGAGGGTAACGTCCTGTGATGAAATGCGTCAGGCGATATGCAGTTATGCATCCAGAGCAGCGGAGAAGCTGCGTGGTGAGCATCAGTATTGCCGTTTTATCTCGGCATTCGTCAAAACCAGCCCCTTTGCACCTAACGAGCCGTATTACGGTAAGAGCGCATCAGTAAAGCTTCTCACACCAACTCAGGACAGCAGGGACATTATCTCTGCGGCTACCCGGTGCCTGGATGCAATCTGGCGTGATGGACATCGTTACCAGAAAGCGGGTGTGATGCTTGGCGACTTCTACAGCCAGGGAGTCGCACAGCTTAATCTGTTTGATGACAATGCACCCCGTCAGAACAGTGCAAAACTGATGGAGGTTCTGGACCACCTGAACGCGAAGAACGGAAGAGGGGCTTTGTATTTTGCCGGGCAGGGGATACAGACTAACTGGCAGATGAAACGGGAAATGTTATCTCCGCGCTACACTACGCGCTACGACGATTTGCTTAAGGTGCGTTGATAATTGTAATCAGAAACGTTGAGACAAACAGTGTTTATTATATACGCAGCTTAAATCAAATTGGAATAACTAACCCCTATCAGTTGTTCAATTTGGAATGAACAGAAAATTCTCAGGCTGGAATCCTAAAATCATCAATAATCATATTATAAGTACAAAATTACAGGTGAAAAAATAATTGCCAAACAATAATTCAGACAGAAACGGCCTTATAGGGTGTGCAATAGGCACCGCCGTAATCAGCCTGTTGGCCAATGGGCATACACTCAGCAAGGAGAACATTATCTATGAGTTGGAGCGTTTAAAAGGCGCTTCATCTGATTTGCAGGTCAAGAGTATCAGCAAGGCGGCAGCAGACATTTTGAGGAAGGGAGAGCAATGATTGTCTCATCAAAAGTGCCAGGCTTAAGCGAGGTGTCGTCCTTGACAGTTTCTCCGGCCGGTATACGCTTTACGCAACCGATGAGGTCATCTGATGCTTTCGTCTTCCGGCCGGAGCCGGACTACGTCCTATGGCGTTAATGCTTTACTTCGTTGAGGCCTGCAAGTACTTGCAGGAACGGCTCAGACTGCTGAGTGTTTCCCGGATTAGCAAATTTCTTCAGCCAGTTTAAGGCCTCGTTTAAATCGCTAAGCCGCTTATTACAGGAAACATTAGCAGCCATTTGACCCAGCTCGGCGATGAGAGAGTTAACGTTAATCTCTTTTTCAGCCAGCGCCAAGTGCAGTGCCGCTTCACCAATGATGACGTGACCTTTCTCGTCGTCTTGAATTAACACGGTACATCCTCCTCTAGCACTGAAGTTGATAACCTCAATAGTTACTGTAGTTGTCATGTAAGAAGGACGCACAGGTAATGATTCTGAATTAATCTGGCATGGAAGCCTGCAAGATTGATGAAGGGAATAAGAGAATTTCCTCAACCCCAAACTTGCCAGGCATGCAAGCCATACTTACCGGACTGACAGTGACTGGTTATGGTACCCGATAGCCTGGTGATGAATCAGCATAAGGAGATCATCCGAAGACAGTTGTCCTCCACAGGTTTGTATTACGGGGAAAAATATGTGGCAGAAACCAATGATTAGTTGGTCATGCAAAATGATGATACACTGGATGTACGTACACCAGATGGAGATGAATTGAAAAACAATGCTCATGAGTTTTCAGATGAGGTTCGTGCCTTAATGGGGCAGATAATAACCGAGCTTCTTTCGGATGGTGACGCTGTTACCCCGGAGCGCCTCATCCAGGGGTTACATTTATTCAGTGAAAACACTGATGATGCTGACGATTATCTTGACTGCATGGAACTTATTCAATTTCTGATGAAAAAATTGCACTAAGACACAGGCTTAGTGCGGATTTTTCATGCCCATAAGAATTTCCATACATGTGCGTAGTACATCAAGTCTTACCACGTCCGTGGTCGCATCCATTTCACCAATCAGGTAAAAAAGTACGTCTCTACTGGAAACACTGCCTTTTTCGGAGAGAAGCGTTCTGACCGCCATAGAAAAAATTACTTTTTCCTCAGCGTAAATATCATCGATATCTTCGAAAGCGCTGATCAGTTCTGACCCAGATGAGTTGATAAACTGTTGCATATCAAACAATTAACCTTATTCATAACTGTTGAACATGAGAGTGTAAGGTATAGCCCATTTGATTAAAATGGACAAAAATCAGTGGCGAGTGAGCCTGTTACTACCTTCAAATGAGGTTGTTGAGTGACTGTCATCGTTGTTTTTATCGTCTAGACCGCGCCGCTGCATCTCATTCCTGATGTCACTAATAGCCAACACCAATACTTCAGCTTTTGACTCGTCGTGTTCATCAGCAAGACGGGTTTCAAGTTTACCGAGGATGCCGCTCCACGAAACAGGCGTTTTTTCGTCCAGTAAAGCTAATGCAGCTTCACCTATCAGAATTTCACCAAGGGTTTTATTTGTCTTACTTTTCATAACCAATGCTCTTTAGCCAGTAGTACCTATGCTACACAGGATTCTAAGCCCCTAAACTGATAGTTTATTCAGAAAATAAAAGACTTACCAGTTCGTTAAGTTCAAGCTTTTCTTCCGTGGATGTGGCTTTTTCAAGTCTCATGATCAGATGGTGGCATATAGCTTTACGATTCAGAGTTCTACCCGAAACCAAAACCTCACGAACGATCGCACCCAGCGTTTCCTGCAAGGAAGACGTATGTGCTCGACTGATATAAGCCATTACTTCATTGTTCATGCCACATGCTGGTTTGCTCTTGATCATAGCGAACTCCGATTATAGATTTGTATGAGTGCTGAGCAGCACGGTGCCATAAAGTTATACAAAAATGATTAAGTTGTACAGCGCATTCTTCATTCGCGTCATTTCAGAGCAATGTTCGTATCCAATGAACGTCCTAATTTAGCTGTTTGCTCTAAATGAACAGCGCGGCTGTAACTGGCCATAACAGAGAATTTATCTGGTCAAAACTCCCACAAATATGAATAACTCACCTTCGGGGACTAACCTTTTTTGTCCGTTTACAGTCTGGTTTCTTTCTGAACTTAGTGACTAACTACATGAAAAATCAGGTGCTGTCCTGTCTCGATCGGTGGAGCTGGCGGGAGCTGAACCCGCCGCCGAACCTTCATAAAATGTAGCACAATCAATTCTTAACCATATGATTTATATGCGGTAAAATGATAGTGATTATTATGAAACATCAAATCATCTAAATGATTTATTTAGTAAAAGCACGCAATTTAAAATCCCTCGGCTTATGGCTGTGTGGGTTCAAGTCCCACTCCGGGCACCATATTCGCACTGTCGATTAAAACGAATAAAATCAAAGCAATATGTAGTAATGTCGTGACCGCCTAAGGGCGGTTTTTTTGTTTTTGTCCCGCAGTTTCCTGATAACCTCTCCTGATATTATTCAACTGGGCCCGGTCACTAACGCGTGTCCGCGTATTGCACTCCGCGATTTACAACAACATATGTTCCTCCACTTGTTCTCCGGAACATTTAAGCCGATGATGGCGGCTCCTCCGCCTGAGAATGAGCCATCGCAGATGTTAATCAGTACCGACGAAGCCAGAACCATCAATACCGACAGCCGTCTGGCCTGTACGCTTGCCGCCGTTGCGGGTGCGCTGAATACGGCGGCTTTTGAGATCGTTGGTTTTTTCTCGGCGAATATGACCGGCAACGTTTCGTCACTGTCGGACAATCTGGCGAAAGCAAACCTGAAGGCGGGTGCTCTGTTCCTGACGGTTCTGCTGCTGTTTATTGCCGGATCTGCTTTTTCCACGCTGATCATCAACGCCGGGCGTAGAAGGGGAATTCGTACCATTTTCGCGGCGAATATTCTCGTTGAGGCACTGGCGCTGATTGCGCTGGGCATCGTTGAAATGTGGTGCAATCCATCGTATCCCGGGCTGCTGCTGATTTTTTCATTGAGCTTTTTGATGGGATTACAGAATGCGGTAGTCACGCGGATCTCTAATGCCAGGGTCAGAACCACCCATGTTTCCGGCACCGCCACGGATATTGGCATTGAGGTTGCGATGCTCATCGATGTCTTCCGACGTAAAGAATCGCCCAAGGATGCACCGCTTTACCTGGATCGTCTGGGGCTGCACTCATCAACGCTTTTAGCGTTTTTTGTGGGTGGGATCGCCGGGATCTGGCTGTCTAAGCTGTTTGGCTATATTTTTCTGATAATTATCGGTGCCGGGCTGCTTTATCTTTCGCTGGCAACGATATTCAGAAAACGCTCAGCATAAAAACGCCTGATTCAGGCCGAAATCACCAATACGGCTCTCCCGTAACACCGATTCAGCCCGGCAAGCCACCGGGCAGATATCGACTTAAAAACGGAGAGCGGTTTATCGTGGGAAGCGTTGTTCAAGCCTGGCGGCGACGTCGGCGGCATATTGCAGCGGAATAACGCAAACGCCATTACGATCGGCAAATACAATATCTCCAGGATTGACCACTACGCCACCGCAGCTGATCGCTACGTTGATTTCGCCGGTGCCCGCTTTTCCTGAAGCGCCACAGGTCAGCCCTCGGGCAAAAATCGGCAGGCCAATTTTCTCGCAGTCATCAATATCGCGGAACGCACCGTCAATGATTACTCCGATTGCTCCGTGTTTTACAGCAAGGCTACCGCGCTGATCGCCCCAGTAGGCGCTTTCGGTATTGCCTTTCCCGTCGATCACCACGATATCACCGGGCTGCGCCAGTTCAATGGCGGTGGGAATGATACCACCTTCGCCCGGCGGCACTCTGACGGTCAGGGCCGGTCCAACGATTTTACCGGCGGATACCCACGGTTTGATGCTGCTGGTCATGCAGTCGAAGATACCCGCAACATCACATAAATCCGGTGTGGCATAAACCGCCAGCCGTGCCAGAACCTGAGGATCAGGGCGTTCAAAGGAAGCGTTAATGCGTTTACCGTAGCTCATCGTCATTACCTTTCTTAGTCGTTATGGGTTATCTATCACCTTTATGCCGCCAGGTTCAGCACTATCACCGAAACCCATTCGCCGGAGACTTCACGTTGTTCAATCTCACGCCAGCCAAGCCGCTGATACAAACTCTGCTTATCCGGCGTATAGAGCCACAGACTGTCCATACGATCGTTTCTCGCATACTGGATACAGGCATTGACCAGCGCCGATCCCACGCCCTTACCGCGCCAGGCAACCGGCGTGAAAACTTCTCCCAGCCAGAAGCGGCGCGACGGATCATCGTCGAGTTCGTATTCAATCACACTGGCGGTTCCCATCAGGCTGCCGTCTGCGTGGTCGGCAAGCAGGGTAAAACTGCTGCGGTCCGGGTGATTGCGTAAAAGCAGACGTTCATTAATCCGCGCGATCGAAGACCAGTTTTGCAGCGCTGACCATTCGCTGTGCAGTAGTTGCGCTATCTCCAGGCTTCTTTCAGGCTGCTGGCGCAGGGGCACAATCTCCATTCAATCCTCTCCGATGCGTGAATTCATTTCCACCGCCTGGCGGAAAGTTCAGGAACTATCTAAACTTTTTCCGATCCTCTTCCCATTTTTATCTGAGCGCGTTTATAATTGCCAGGTAATTTAGTTAGAACTCTAATCATCAGGTCTCTATATATTGAACTCCCAGGAACTGAACTTCTCCCGTTTGCTGCATCTTACGGCGCATGCCTGGCGTCAGGCGATCGATCGGCGGATGAAAGATAACGGTCTGAGCATGAGCAGCTGGATGGCGGTAGCCACCATTGCCATTCAGGAAACGCCAATCAGTCAGAAAGAGCTGGCTCAGGCGCTGGGGCTGGAAGATGCCAGCGTGGTGCCATTGATCGACCGACTGGTTAAACAGCAACTGGTGGAGCGCATTCAGCCGGAGGAAGACCGACGTAAACGGCTGCTGCACGTAACGCCTCAGGGCGAAACGCTGTATCAGCGGCTGAAGGTTGAGGCGGATGCACTGCGCAATGAGCTGCTGGCCAACGTTAATAAAGATGACCTGGCGGTCACCCAGCGAGTACTGCAACAGCTACTGATTGCCACCGAGGGTAAGTAAGTGCGCCGCGATAAGCCTAACCCCTATGCGCCGCGGGAGTGGGCTCCCGGTGAAAAGCCGATGCTGCCCGGTTCCCCCTCCACGCCGCTGCACCCCGGCCATAAGCGTATTGCCTTTGGCATTGTTGGCCTGCTGATCTCCATCACCGGGGCATTGAGCAATGCGCTGGTGACGGCCAATCTGACCAATCTTCAGGGCGTCTTTGGCGCATACAGCAATGAAATCGCCTGGCTGCCGGCGGTTTATGTGATGGGCAACATCTCCATCAACCTGCTGCTGGTCAAGTTTCGCCAGCAGTTCGGCCTGCGGGTGTTTACCGAGGCATTCCTGGTCCTGTACGTGCTGGTGGCGTTCTTCCATCTGCTGGTCAACGATCTCAGCTCGGCAATTATCGTGCGTGCGGCGCACGGTATGGTGGGGGCAGCGCTGAGTTCACTGGGGATTTACTATCAGATTCAGGCCTGGCCTGCGAAGCATCGGCTGAAGGCGTTGGCTATCGGGCTGGGCGCATCGCAGCTGGCGATCCCACTGGCGCGGCTGTTCTCTACCGAGCTGCTGCAGCTGGAGGAGTGGCGGGGGCTGTATCTGTTTGAGCTGGGGCTGGCGCTGATGGCGCTGGGCGCGGTGCTGATCCTCAAACTGCCGCCGGGCGAGCGGACCCGCGTGTTTGAGAAAAAAGATTTCCTCACCTTCTTCCTGATGGCGCCTGGCATGGCGCTGTTTTGTGGCGTGCTGTCACTGGGCCGCATTGAATGGTGGACCAGCACGCCGTGGCTGGGTGTCTGCACGGCGCTGGGCCTGGTACTGGTGACGGCCGCCGTGCTGGTGGAGCATAACCGCAGTAACCCGTTAATCAATACGCGGTGGCTGGGCAGCGGGGCGATTATTCGGCTCGGGATCGTGATGATCCTGCTGCGTATCATGCTGGCTGAACAGAACACCGGCGCGGTGGGCTATTTGCAAACGATCGGAATGTTAAACGATCAGATGCAGGGGCTGGCGCTGGCGATCCTGGCCGGCGTTGCGGCAGGCATTATTTTCAGTGCGTTGACCATTAATCCGAAGCATCTGAGCTGGCCGATCGTTGTTTCGCTGATTATTGTGATGGTTGCCTCGCTGATGGATGCGCAATCCAACCCGCTGACGCGTGCGCACAATATGTATTTCAGCCAGTTCCTGCTCGGCTTCAGTACCTCTTTCTGTATCGCACCGGCGATGCTGCTGGGGGTGGGGGGCGTGGTCACCCAGCCTAAAAACCTGGTGAGCTTCGTGGTGCTGTTCGGCATGAGCCAGAACATTGGCGGACTGATGGGATCGGCGCTGCTGGGAACATTTCAGACATGGCGTGAAAAATATCATTCCAGCCTGCTTGGCGACCAGCTTTCGTTGCTCGACCCCAACGTGACCGATCGCCTCGCACAGTATTCCAGCCTGTTCAGCAGCCAGTTGACCGATTCTGTTCTTACCAGTGCGCAGAGCACCACGCAGCTGCAGACGGTTGCCACTCTACAGGCAAACGTCCTGGCTTATAACGATGTCTATCTTCTGACGGCGGGTATTGCCGCCGTGACTTTACTCTGGGTGCTGTGGCGGCTGTCCCGCCTGCGCTATCTCAACTGGCAGCAGGCAAAACGGGAAGCGGAAGCTGAGCAGCGGGCAATGCAACAAACGGCGACAACGATCGCAACGGGGAAATAATGAGCCAACAGGAACAGCAGCAGGCCGAGCGCCAGAGAAACAACAAGCTGCGAATTTTATCGATTGCTCTGGGATCGGGCATTGCCATCGTCGGTGTACTGGTGATCCTCTACGCCTGGCAGCTGCCGCCGTTTACCAGCCAGGTACAGTCGACGGAAAATGCCTACGTGCGTGGACAGGTGACCTTTATCAGCCCGCAGGTCAGTGGTTACGTTACCTCGGTTAAGGTGCTGGATTTGCAGCCGGTTAAGCGCGGCGATCTGCTGATGACTATCGACGATCGTATTTATCGCCAGCGTGTGCATCAGTCTCAGGCGCAGCTGGAGATGAAGAAAGCGGCTCTGGCGAATAACCAGCAGCAGCGGCGCAGTGCAGAGGCAGTCATCAAACGTAATGAAGCCGCTTTGCAAAATGCCAAAGCCCAGGCGGTGAAAAGCGGGCTGGATCTGAAGCGCGTAGAAAATCTGGTGGCGGACGGATCGCTGTCGCTGCGCGAGCGCGACGCTTCACGGGCCAGCAACAGTCAGACGCAGGCGGACGTTCAGCAGGCGCAGGCCACGCTGGAAGTGTCCCGTCAGGATCTTCAGACCACTATTGTTAATCGCGCTTCGCTGGAGGCCGACGTAACCAGCGCGCAGGCAGCGCTGGAGCTGGCGCAGATCGATCTGGGTAACACCCGTATTATTGCCCCGGATGACGGCCAGCTTGGCCAGATTTCGGTGCGCCAGGGTGCATACGTGACCGCCGGCACCCGGTTAACGTCGCTGGTGCCGAAGCAGAAGTGGGTGATCGCCAATATGAAAGAAACACAGATGGCACGCATCCGCCCTGGGCTACCGGTCAGCTTTACCGTCGATGCGCTGAACAACACGCGCTATGACGGAGAAGTGGAGTTTATCTCTCCGGCGGCAGGCTCTGAGTTCAGTGCGATTTCACCGGATAACGCCACCGGTAACTTCGTAAAAATCGCCCAGCGTATTCCGGTGCGTATTCGCATTACCAGCGAGAACACGGAACAGCTGCGCCCCGGTATGTCGGTGGAGGTGAACATCGATACCACAGGGGATGATAACGGCAGGGAGAAACGCTGATGCCGGCTCAAAAAGCCCTGCTGGCCCTGCTGCTGGCATCCATGCTGTCGGCCTGCGCCACACAAGTAGACCTGGCTCCCGCTTCGCTGCCGATCCCTGATGGCTGGCGCAGCCAGGTCGGGCCGGGAGCCGCCGTTGAGGCGAACTGGTGGCGTGCGTTTGGCGATCCGCAGCTGAATCAGCTGGTGGAGCAGGCGCTGCGCAATAATCCGGACATCCTGATCGCCCGTTCACGCGTGGATCAGTACCGTGCCCAGCTGCGTGGGGCGCAGGGCGACAACTTCCCGACGCTGGACGCCGGTGTGGCCGCGACCCGCGCGCGGGCAATTTCGGCCGTCACCGGGCAGCCGTATCAGTATTCGGTGTTCCAGGGTTTGCTGCAGGCAAACTATAACGTTGATCTCTGGGGGGCGCGCAGCAGTAGTATTGACGCGGCAAAAGCCTCGCTGGCAGCACAGCAGGCCGCCGCCAGTGCTGCGGAGCTGACCATCGCCGCGTCGGTCGCTTCTGGCTATATGACACTGGTCTCGCTGGATGAACAGCTTCGTGTTACCGAGGCAACGCTGGCAACCCGGCAGAACTCACTGAATCTGGCTAAACGTCAGTTTGAAACCGGCTATACCTCGAAGCTGGAATGGGTACAGTCCGAGTCGGAATATCAGACGGCAAAGGCACAGATCCCGCTGTTGCAGCATCAAATATCCCAGCAGGAGAATGCGCTGAGTATTCTGGTCGGTATGAACCCACGTCAGATCGCCCGGCAGAACAACTTTGACCATCTGGCTCCGCAATCGCTGCCTGCGGTGATGCCATCGCAGCTGCTGCAGCGACGGCCGGATATTGTGCAGGCCGAACGCCAGCTGCTGGCGGCGGATGCCTCTTTACAGTCTTCCCGCGCCAGTTTGCTGCCGTCGCTGAATCTGACCGCCAGCGGCACGCTGCAAAGTTCCGTTCTGCATGAGCTGGCGGCCAATCCCTTCCGACTCTGGAGCATCGGTGGCAGCGTGCTGGCTCCGCTGCTCAACCGTGAAGCGCTGACCGCGCAGGTGGATGTCTCAATGGCGTCGCGAAATCAGGCACTCTACACCTATGAAAAGGTGGTGCGCAGCGCGTTCGGTGAGGTGAATGACGATCTTGATGCGATTACGCGCTACCAGCAGCAGCTGGTCGAACTGGAAAAACAGCAGCAGGTGGTGAGCGAAGCGCTGCATATTGCCAGCAATCGCTATCGCAACGGCTACGCGTCTTATCTGGATGAACTGGATGCTCAGCGCACGCTGTTCAGTACCCAGCTGAGCGTGGTACAGGCAAAAAATAATCTGCTGCTGGCGCAGATCGATCTCTACCGTGCACTGGGCGGAGGCTGGCAGCAGTAAATATCTGCCAGCAGGATTTTTGCCCCGATCCCGCTTTAGTTAAACAGATGGACCAGTCGATCGGGGGTCTGAGAGCGGGAAAAATACCAGCCCTGAAAGCGATGACATCCCATTTCGCACAGGGCTGAAAACTGTGTTTCTTCTTCCACGCCTTCGGCAACAATGTTGATCCCCAAAGCCTGGCACATGGCGATCATCGCGCGGATCGCCATCAGATGATCTGGATTACGTTCCATATCCATCACAAAGGAACGATCGATTTTGACCTCGCCGATCCCCAGCTTACGCAGCCCGGTCAGCGATGCCATGCCCGTACCGAAG
This sequence comes from Erwinia sp. S43, assembly GCF_016624745.1. NCBI lineage: Bacteria > Pseudomonadati > Pseudomonadota > Gammaproteobacteria > Enterobacterales > Erwiniaceae > Erwinia > Erwinia sp. S43. The sequence continues at coordinate 192,608 of NZ_JACVTX010000006.1, forward strand.
TTATCCAGCGCGATATTAATGCGCATGTCCCGCAGTGCGGAGAGCTTACGCTGAACGTCATCGATATCGCTGGCCAGCGCTGATTCCAGTATTTCAAAACTCAGCCGCTGAGGATCAACGCCGCTGCGGCTCACAATGCGCTCCGTTTGCCGAATAAAGTCACTGCGTTTCAGCTGTCGCGGGCTGATATTGACCGAGACACGCACCGTTTCCATTCCGGGCTGAGTCTGCCACTGCTTGAGCTGTGCGCAGGTTCTCTCCAGCACCCACTCGCTGATATTGAGAATCAGCCCACTGTTTTCCGCTACGGGTATAAAGGTGGCTGGAGAGATCAATCGACCATCCGGCGTTCGCCAGCGCAGCAGTGCCTCCAGGCCGGTAACGCTGCCACAGCGGGAAAACTGCGGCTGATATTCAAGGAAAAATTCGTCTTCTTTTAGCGCGCGCCGCAAACCGTTTTCGATAGTATCCCGCTGGCGCTGTTCTTCACGCAGGCGCGTTGACCAGAACATCCACTTGCGATGATTCTTTTTGGAGTAGTACTGCGCCATATCGGCCTTGTGCATCATTTCGGCGATAGGAGCGAGATCGTGGCGGTAGAGGTAAATACCGATGCTACTGGTGATATTGAGCTGGTTATCGCCAATAATGGCATCCTGCTCAAGATTCTGGAGTAAGCGTTCGGCGAGAAGGGTGAGTTTATTTCGCGCTTCCTGATAGCTGTCACCGAGATCGGTGACCAGCACGGCGAATTCGTCCCCGCCGAGGCGGGAGATTGCATCATGACTGCGCAGAGTGCTGCGCAGGCGCTGAGCGATAATTTTTAGCAGTTCGTCCCCGGCATTATGGCCGAGTGTGTCGTTAACCTCTTTAAACCGAGTGAGATCGAGATAAAGTAAGGCCGAAAACTGGTGACGATCCATTTGACCGCGCGCCTGTTCAACCTTGTCGTAAAACCGATTGCGGTTATCGAGTTGGGTTAACGGATCCTGCCACGCCAGCTGAAGCATCTCACGCTCGCGGCGCTTTTTTTCGGTAATGTCTTTTGCTTTACCCAGCATCTCCAGCACCGTACCCGAATCGCTGTGACGTACTGCCTTGCCGTGATTGAGGATCCAGCGCTGTCGTCCAACCCGATCGACAACGCGGTATTCACAGTGAAAAAGTGGGGTCTGACCGGAGAGATGATTCTGGAAATGTTGTCTGGTGGCTGCGATATCGTCAGGATGGATCAGGTTAAACATCGCATCCTGGTGATGCGTCAGCCGATTATCATCAAAGCCAAAAAGTCGGTTCCAGTCCTGATTATGGGAAATAATCCCGCTGCTGACGTCCCATAACCAGAATCCCTCTTCCGTCAGCTCCAGCGTCTGTTCCAGGCGCCAGCGTGAAAGCGACTCTTCGCGCTGAGCCTGAACCTCACCGGTAATATCCGTGGCGATCAGCAGTTGGCCGGGCGTGCCCTGGGGCTTGCTGATGTCGACACAGCGGGTGCGCAACCAAAGAGGCGCATCGGCCGTGGACAGGTCAAGCTGAGGGCAGTCCTCGGTTAGCGTTTTAGCCAATTGTCCGGTTGCCAGCAAATGATGATAGAGCCGTTCGCCCGGATGGTTGGCGAAGGTCAGCGTCAAACCACCGTCAACGATAAAAATCGCATTGCTACTGTGTTCAATAATCTGTTCAAAAATTAAAAAACTTTCTTCAGGAAGGCGATATCGATGCATGATAAACCTGGTCGCGCAGCAGGATAAATTGGCGATGCCGTTGAATGAGCGCCAGCATTATTCAGTCTTTTTTCACGCAAGTCTATCGGGGTGGCGAGAAAAGAAGCACCTGGATAGCCTGCCGAAAGAATTCCCTATTTTATCTCTTAAATTGCTTAAAATTGGTCGAATAATTCAGGGTCAACGGTATTCACCGGATTTATCAATTGTGCTAATGTTTTTTATAGGTGCCGGATTTTGCCACCATAGCTGATTTTAAGGTGTGATGACAAAAAGGAATATCTTATAGCCAATCGGGCCAGTGTTAACTGATTTGTCATGTTAATATGTTTATTCGCCATGTTATCATTGTTTTTAAACTTATTTTAGCGGTATCTGGTGTGAACAGACTGATTAAAACAGGCTGTTAATGATTTTTTCAGGTTAATTATTCTTTATTTAATCGCCGATAACATCAAAGCAAAGATACGTTTTCTTAAAATTTTTGAAAAGGATTTCGCACAGTTTTCTGGCTATAAAACAGGGTTGTTTTGCTCAAACGCTGCGGCTTAACATGAAAAAAAGTTCTGAATCTGGCTCCGAATCTGAAGTCGAAAAACATGCGCGGGTGCCGCTTGATGATGCCCCATTTGCGATTGTGGTACTTGCAGTCACCTCTTTTACTCTTATAATCTTTGTCCTCACCATAACATTGTTGATGTCGTAATTTTTCCGAGCGACATCCTGACGTGTTGATTATCCTAAGGATTGAGGATTATATGGAATCCAGAGACGATAAATTACTGGCGCTGGTCGGACTGCTTTCCGCTGGACTGATTACTGTAACGGTACTGTTTACCCTGACCTGGCTTTCCGATGTGCGGTATCCCGCAGAGCAGCCGCTGGATACCCGAACCTGTCCCTCATCTTTGCATCATTCTTCCCGGTCCTGATTCTGCTTAAATTTAATTTGCTGGCTGCGCAGTGCCAGGGCGCAGGCTTCATTGACCGTGCGATTGCCGTTGGCATCGGGCAGCCCAAACAGCCCCGCCGGTAAGCGACGGTCATCGTCCCAGCTGGGATAATCAACCAGCGGATAGAGTGAAATGCCTTCAACCGCAACGCCCATATCGAGTGCCGATCGGACTTCTTCACATACCCGATTCAGCCACTCCGCACATCTGATTGCTTCGGCACCGGTTTCTGCCAGCAAAAGGGGACGCTGGTAGCGTGTGGCGATATCCCGCAGCAGCAGATGGAGCGGGCGATAATCGGGGTGATGAGGCTCCAGAGGATCGCCATTGTGAAACCACTGGTGGTCCGGGTACCAGGTCAGGCCAATAATATCCAGCAATTCTTCACTGCCCCCCAGCTCGGGAAGGCTACGCCCCGATATCCAGTCCCACACTTCAAACTGTGCTTCATGCTGCTGCTGTGCGGCATTTTTTGCGGTGCTGGAATAGCCGGACGCAGCGACGTGTACCAGCGGATCGGTAATAACAAATCGGGCTTCCGGCAGTTCGTTACGTATCGCATACATTGCCGCGATCGCTGCCTTAGTGAGCTGCTGCTTAAGTTCGTATCCCCGGCCCGTATCAAACGGGTTAAACCAGGCGATTTCAGCCCCGGCCCATGACCAGAATGAAATCTGATTCATTGGCGAGATCAGCGGCTGAGTTTCGCCTTGTTCGCGCAGAAGGCGGGCAAATGCCGCTCCGAAGGCCGCGAAACGGTCAACAAACTCAGGCTGCCAGATATCCATCCCATCCGGCCAGCCAAAATGCGCCAGCTCCCATATCATCTGAATATGGTACTTTCTTGCCGCTTCGAGCTGTGGCAGAAAGCTTTCCCAGCAGTACTTTCCAGGCTCTTTTTCAATCAGATACCAGCGAACACCGTCACGTGCGCTTAGTAGCTGATGCTCAGCCAGCAGGGCATAATCTTTATCCACAAGCGTGTCGTGGCCGCTGTTGATCATCAGGTCGGCGCGCTTTCCCGGCGATCGGCAGGCACTTGAACCGGGGAAACTGCCCTGGAAAAAACTCTGGAACAAACGCGGATGGTGCCGGGAGCGGGAGGAATCGGTGTCATTACACATGATGCTCTCCTGTTTGCAGAACTGAGCGGAACAATGGGATAAGTCTAGACTAAAAGAGCGACCAGACCGTGGATGAGGGGCGCTGATGAATATGATCTACCGAAACTCCGTTAAGGACAGATGATGAGTGAAGTTACTGAATTAAACCAACCGAGTGTCGGCGGTTTTACGCGACTGGCTCAGGCCATCAGACCGCTGGTGTCCGGGCATCCTCAGGACAGCGGTATCTATCCTCTTGCTGAAGGGCTGGATGCGTTTGCCGCCCGCTATCTGCTGATCGCCATGGCAGAAAAAACGCTGGATATACAATATTATATCTGGGAAAACGATATGTCAGGGCAGCTGCTCTTCAGCGCTGTGCTGGAAGCCGCCCGGCGTGGCGTGCGCGTTCGTCTGCTGCTGGATGACAACAATACCCTGGGGCTGGACAAGACGCTCAGTGCGCTTAACAGCCACCCTAATATTGACGTTCGTCTGTTTAATCCCTTTTCATTTCGCACGCTGCGCCTGTTGGGATATCTCACCGATTTCGCCCGGCTTAACCGCCGAATGCACAACAAAAGCTTCACCGTGGATGGAGAAGCCAGCATCGTCGGCGGGCGGAACGTAGGTGATAAATACTTTGGTGCGGGTGATGAACCGCTGTTCTCCGACCTGGATGTGCTGGCGGTGGGGTCCGTAGTCGAGGAAGTTGGGGATGATTTCGAGCGCTACTGGCAGTGTCGTTCGGTTGCGCCGTTCAGTACGGTAGTTGATATGGAGCCAGGCTCAGAAGCAGATATCGGTCTGCAAGAGGGGTGGCGGGAAAATGAACAGGTGAAGCACTATTTCACGCGCTTGCAGGAGTCAACGTTTATCACCCGGCTGGAAAGCCGCACGCTGCCGTTTATCTGGGCCAGCAGCCGACTGCTCAGCGACGACCCACGTAAAGGGCTGGGGCGAGCCAGAACGAAAAATCTGCTGCCTCAACGCTTACTCTCTGTGATTGGCCGCCCGCAGGAGCAACTGGACATTATCTCTGCCTACTTCGTTCCGACCCGTGCCGGGGTGGCCCAGCTGCTGGCGCTGGTACGCAGGGGCGTAAAAATTGCCATCCTGACCAATTCTCTGGCGGCCAACGATGTCTCTGTGGTGCATGCCGGCTACGCAAAGTGGCGTAAGAAACTGCTGCGTCACGGTATCGCACTCTACGAACTGAAGCCAACCACTACGCCTCCGGGCGGCGTGCTGCACGACCGTGGCCTGACCGGGAACTCCGGCTCCAGCCTGCATGCGAAAACCTTCAGCGTGGATCAAAAAACGGTGTTTATCGGTTCGTTTAATTTCGATCCGCGTTCGGCGGTACTGAACACCGAAATGGGGTTGGTGATCGAAAGCGGTGAGCTGGCGAACAGCATCCATCAAAACCTGCTGGTCAACCTGCGTGAACACGCGTGGACGCTGAGGCTTGATGAGCGGGGAAAAATCAACTGGGTGGAATATCCGGGGGAAGCTGAGGAGGTTGTGCACCGGCATGAGCCACGTACGCGATTTATCCAACGACTGCTGGTCAGGCTGGTGTGGCGTCTGCCGATTGAGTGGTTGCTGTAGCCCGGCTGATGCCGGGCATAAGGATCAGCGCTGGGGCTTACCGGAAAACAGGAAGCGCAGCAGCGGGATACGCAGATGGATCTCATACAGCAGGAATGCGATGCTGAAAACCATCACCAGGCCGACGAAGAAGCCCAGCGTGCTGCTGCCAATCAGCGGCACAACAAAAATACCGTACAGAATGGTCAGCGGATGGTGCACCAGATAGATAAATAACGATGAATTCACCAGATAGGTGACACGAGGCGAATGGGAATTCAGCATGTGGTGGCCGAATGAGAACACTACGTTAACCATCCACAGCCCCATGAGCATGGAAGTGATCGCGTCCAGCTCGTATAGCCAGCCTTCGCCTGAACTCCATGTCAGATTCGCCACATAGGCAGCAAACGCCAGAGCGGCTCCAAGAAACGTCCACGGATTCGGCTTTACAAACAGGGCTTTGATTGCCGGGTATTTCCAGGCCATCGCGCCGAGCATAAAGAACGGCAGATACATCAGCGATTGCATTACCGCCATATTGAACAGGCCATCAGCAGTGACTTGAGGTGCAATGAACAGAATCAGCCGGCGGAACGCCCCCCATCCCAATGCACAAAGCAGGATAACGACGGTTAATTTTCCCCAGGTCAGGTCGGAATAGTCTGCTTTTTCCCTTTTACCATCGCGCAGCAAGCGGAAAAGCCAGAATCCGGCAACGGTCAGAACCAGCAGTACCAGCAGGAACCAGAGGTGAGAAATCAGATCCCAGACCAGCGCATTGTACTTCTGGTAGGGGCTCATTTTGCTCCAGTCGCCAATCTTATTCGTCAGCTCCTTCAAAATGAAGAACTGAGGTACGGTAATCAGCGGAATAGCGGCCAGCATCGGGATGCCGACACGCTCAACGCGCACCTTCAACCAGTGGCCGGGTGTGTAACGCAGGAAGAGCATATAAGAGAAATAGCCGGATATGACAAAGAACACCTGCATGCGAAAAGCATGAATAAACTCATTGAGCAATGTCAGCCACTCAGACGGAGCAGGACTGTTTACTGACCAGTTTTGTGAAGAATAAATCAGAGACAGATGAAAGGGGACGCCCAATAACATCAGCCAGGCGCGAATCGAATCCAGGAAATATTCTCGTTGTGGTGATTTTTTAGTCATATATGTCCAATTTTCAATGCGTTACAATGCTGGTTCACCCTGAACCGGCCTAAAGCTTGCTGCTTACTTTAATAGAGTAAACACAGGTATACTATCAGTCGAATCTGTATCCGCTAACCACTTGAGAATCCGGCGCTTGCGCGTTCGGAATAGTGGAACAAAAACGCGGTCATGCTGTCGGAATGCTTAATTATCCATTAAGATGTTTAGGATTGATTTTCGCACCCGTAAAGGGGGGGATGTGCTGATTAAAATGAACAAAAAACCAAAACTTATGCAGCTACGTTGGGTTGGTGCTGCGGTTTTGCTTGCGATGTATGCCAATTCGGGATGGGCGTTTAGCATTGACGATGTTGCAAAACAGGCAAAGGATTTGGCCGGTAAAGGTTACGAAGCGCCGAAGAGTAATCTGCCTTCTCAGCTGCGCGATATGAAATATGCCGACTATCAGCAGATTCAGTTCAATCATGATAAAGCCTACTGGGGTAAGCTGAAGACACCATTTAAGCTTGAATTCTATCACCAGGGCATGTATTTCGATTTGCCGGTCAAACTCAATGAAGTGACCGCCAACAGCGTTCGCGCCATTAAATATTCCCCGGACTATTTCAATTTTGGCAATGTGCCGCACGATTCGGATACGGTGAAAAATCTCGGGTTTGCCGGATTTAAGGTTCTGTATCCGTTAAACAGTAAAGATAAGAAAGACGAGATCAGCAGTTTCCTCGGCGCGAGCTATTTCCGTGTTATCGGCGCGGGCCAGGTCTATGGCCTGTCCGCACGCGGTCTGGCGATTGATACCGCACTGCCTTCCGGTGAAGAGTTCCCGCGCTTTAAGGAGTTCTGGATTGAGCGTCCTAAACCGCAGGACAAGCATCTGGTTATCTATGCGCTGCTGGACTCACCGCGTGCGACCGGTGCTTATCGTTTCCTGATCTCTCCAGGTAAAGACAGCACTGTTGATGTCACTTCCAAAGTCTATCTGCGCGACAAAGTGGGTAAACTGGGCATTGCGCCGCTGACCAGCATGTACCTCTTCGGTGCAAATCAGCCGTCGCCGGTGACCAACTATCGTAAAGAGCTGCACGACTCGAACGGCCTGTCGATTCATGCCGGTAATGGTGAATGGATCTGGCGTCCGCTGAACAATCCTCGTCACCTTGCCGTCAGCACCTTCACCGTGGAGAATCCTCGCGGATTCGGTCTGCTGCAGCGTGGGCGTGATTTCAACCTGTACCAGGATCTGGACGATCGCTACGATCTGCGCCCAAGCGGCTGGATTGAGCCAAAAGGCGACTGGGGTAAAGGCCGCATCGAGCTGGTGGAGATCCCAACCACCGATGAAACGAACGACAACATCGTGGCGTTCTGGAGCCCGGAAAGCCTGCCGGAAGCGGGTAAAGAGATGAATTTCTCCTACCGCCTGCACTTCACCCGCGATGAAAATCTTCTGCATTCGCCGGAAACGGCCTACGTGAAAGATACGCTGCGCTCTACTGGCGATGTTAAGCAGTCTAATCTGGTACGCCAGCCGGACGGCACCCTGGCCTTTATCGTTGACTTTGTCGGCCCGGAAATGAGCAAACTGGCTCAGGATACACCGGTCTCTCCGCAGGTGAGTATCGGTAATAACGGTGAGCTGGTTGAGAACAGCGTCCGCTATAACCCGGTCACCAAAGGCTGGCGCCTGGTGATGCGTCTGCGAGTGAAAGACAATAAACAGCCGACTGAAATGCGTGCTGCACTGGTTAACGGTGATAAGACGCTGACAGAAACCTGGAGCTATCAGCTGCCTGCCAATGAATAAGACAACTGTGATACCCGTTGAATACATTGACGCGCTGCCGCTTCCCCCTGAACGGCAGGGGGAACTGCGTGGTGAAGAGAGCTTCAGCCAGCTGCATTTTGATCTGGCGGGTGAAGCTCCGTCTGAAATCCGTCCCGACGACGCACCTCAGCAGTCGGTAAAGGCACGTGTTGAGATGAGCTGGCCGGAGTCAATTGATGAAGGCCGTCAGTTCGATCAGGATGCCCTTAACCGTACTACGCTCAAGGCGATGCCGCCGCATACTCGCTCGTCGATGTATCCTGAGGAGTGGCGTACTAACCCGGTTGCCAGAGCGTGGGACTCGCTGCGCGGGCGCAAAAGTACCCATCGCTATGCCACTAAAGAAGAGCAGAAGAGCGAAGATAACTGGCGCTATGTCGGTTCCATTCGTCGTTACATTTTGCTGTTCCTCACCGTTTTCCAGACGGTGATTGCGACCTGGTATATGAAGACCATTCTGCCTTACCAGGGCTGGGCGCTGATCGATCCTATGGATATGATCAATCAGAACTGGCAGCAGTCTCTGCTGCAGATCCTGCCGTATGTGCTGCAAACCGGGATTCTGTTCCTGTTTGCCATCCTGTTCTGTTGGGTTTCGGCAGGTTTCTGGACCGCATTGATGGGCTTCCTGCAGCTGTTAATCGGCAAGGACAAGTACAGTATTTCGTACAAGACCACCGGCGACGAACCGATCAACCCGGAACACCGTACCGCGCTGATTATGCCGATTTGTAATGAGGATGTGGAACGCGTCTTCGCCGGTCTGCGCGCGACCTGGGAATCGGTGGTGCGTTCCGGAGAACAGCAGCATTACGACGTCTACATTCTGAGCGACAGCTACAATCCGGACATTTGCATGGCCGAGCAAAAGGCGTGGATGGAACTGGTGCGTGACGTCGGAGGGGAGGGGCGTATTTTCTATCGCCGCCGCCGCCGCCGTGTGAAGCGCAAATCCGGTAACATCGATGACTTCTGCCGCCGCTGGGGCAGCCAGTACAGCTACATGGTCGTACTGGACGCCGACAGTGTGATGAGTGGCGAGTGCCTTAATGGCCTGGTGCGGATGATGGAAGCTAACCCGAACGCCGGTATTATCCAGTCTTCGCCGAAGGCTTCCGGCATGGATACGCTCTATGCGCGCTGCCAGCAGTTTGCTACCCGTGTTTACGGTCCGCTGTTTACTGCCGGTCTGCACTTCTGGCAGCTGGGTGAGTCGCACTATTGGGGCCATAACGCCATCATCCGCGTTAAGCCGTTTATCGAACACTGTGCGCTGGCTCCCCTGCCGGGCGAGGGGTCTTTCGCCGGTTCGATCCTGTCCCATGACTTCGTTGAAGCTGCGTTGATGCGCCGTGCGGGATGGGGAGTCTGGATCGCTTACGATCTCCCGGGTTCTTATGAAGAGCTGCCGCCAAACCTGCTTGATGAGCTGAAGCGTGACCGCCGCTGGTGCCACGGTAACCTGATGAACTTCCGCCTGTTCCTGGTTAAAGGTATGCACCCGGTACACCGTGCGGTATTCCTGACCGGTGTGATGTCCTATCTCTCCGCACCGCTGTGGTTTATGTTCCTTGCACTGTCAACGGCGCTTCAGGTGGTTCACACACTGATGGAACCGCAGTACTTCCTGCAGCCAAGGCAGCTATTCCCTGTCTGGCCGCAGTGGCGTCCTGAGCTGGCCATCGCGCTATTCTCGACCACGCTGGTGCTACTGTTCCTGCCGAAGCTGCTGAGCGTAGTGCTGGTGTGGTGCAAGGGCGCGAAACCTTACGGTGGAGCCCTGCGCGTGCTGGTCTCGCTGTTCCTGGAGATGCTGTTCTCTGTGCTGCTGGCACCGGTGCGTATGCTGTTCCATACGGTGTTTGTGGTCAGTGCATTCCTCGGCTGGGAAGTGGTGTGGAATTCACCGCAGCGTGATGATGATGCAACGCCGTGGAGCGAAGCCTTTAAGCGCCATGGTTCGCAGATGCTGCTCGGCCTGGTTTGGGCCGGTGGTATGGGCTGGCTGGATCTGAACTTCCTTTGGTGGCTGTCTCCGATTGTCTTCTCGCTGATCCTGTCGCCGTTTGTTTCAGTATGGTCCAGCCGTCGTACGCTTGGTCAGGCGTCGAAGCGCGGTAAACTGTTCCTTATTCCGGAAGAGTATCAGCCGCCGCAGGAACTGCTGGATACCGATCGCTACGTGGAGCTTAATCGCGAGCGTGCGCTGGATAACGGCTTTATGCATGCGATGTTCCACCCGTCGTTTAACGCACTGGCTAGTGCGATGGCAACGTCTCGCCACCTGAAAAGCGATATCCTCGACTATGCCCGTGACCGTCGCGTTGAGCAGGCACTCAGCCAGTCGCCGGCTAAGTTGGATCGCGACAGCCGCCTTGCGCTGCTGAGTGACCCGGTTACGCTTTCGCGTATGCACTATCGTCTGTGGCAGAACGCGGATAAGTATCACGACTGGCTGGATCATTACCACTCGCTGCCGCTCAATCCACTGGCGTTAAATAATGCGAAGTAAGTGATTTTATTGCGCCTTAACGGGTGCGGCATCAGAAGGCCGGGACAGTGTCCCGGCTTTTTTTCGCTGGCTATCCGAGTATTTACGCATAATTTTCACTGTCGGCTATGGTGTGGCGCAGAACTGCGGGTAGAATAGTGCGTTTTTTACCCTAAAGTGTGATGTGATAAGTATGTTCTTACGTAGTTTAACGGTTGGTTTTTGCGTGCTGCTACTGAGCGGCTGCGGCAGCATTATCAGCAGAGCCGTGCCCGGACAGGGACACGGCAATCAGTACTATCCGGGTGTACAGTGGGACGTTCGGGATACGCCCTGGCGATTTCTGACTATTATCGATCTGCCGCTGTCGCTGGTTGTGGATACGCTATTGCTGCCGGTAGATGCTAAGCACGGACCTTACGAATAAAAATCACCCTCCGGCTGAATCGGGGTTTATGCCCAGCGGTCGGACTCACTGTTATCATCCTCCCACTCATCGGCAGCGGCGTCGGCTTCTTCACTGCCTTCCGGCGGCACCAGCTGAAATTCACCTTCATCCCATTCGTGCAGGGTATTTTCAGCCAGCCACTCCTGACGTAGTTCGATTTCGTCGAAGTCACCGTCAAAAATTGCCTGCGCCGCTTCACCGCTGCGCAGCGGCAGGCATTCTCCTTCATCACCTTCGTTGGTGAAAAATTCCACCTGCCACATGATGTCGCCATCCTGCATCACGTATTTCTGCATCGCAAACTGTTCAACGGACGCTTCTTCCTCAATCACTTCAGGATTCGCGGCAAGATACTCTTCGCGAGCGGCATCAATGGCTTCTTCCAGGGTTGCATAAAGGGTCATGTACTTCTCCTTGCTGGCGTTTAGATAAAAACATCGTTAAGTGTTGTCGCTGTGCTTCAAGATGCAAGGAGCCGGCGAGGAAATTTTTGCCAGATGTGCTGATGGCGTTGCTGTAACGCAGCTATCTGCATTCGCAGGCAGCGATGTCTACGCGACTCTGTGCGGTTTATCCACGAAGCGCACGATTTAAATAAAGGAAAATGCCTGAGAAGTGGTTAATTAGCGCCGCGCACAGTGATGTGCCGCCAGGCGGTCTGCCGCCCCGAACTTTCACTATTTAAGGATGACTGATATGGCAAGGAATTTAAACACGTGTAAACCCTGGCAAAAGAAAAAGGCCGGACTGCTACCTCTGGGACTGGTACTGGTTTCATTTTCCGCACTTGCTGATACCCCGCCATTTTCGCTGGACTCTCCCTGGCTCATGGGGGACTGGGGCGGCTATCGCCAGAAACTGGCCGATGACGGCGTCGATTTTCAGGTGGGCTATACCATGCAATCCGCCGCGAACCTGGCGGGGGGATATCGTACGGCAACCACCATGCGTTATGCCGATCAGTGGACCTTTGGCAGCACGCTCGATCTGGATAAGTTATTGAACTGGCAGGGGGGAACCTTCCAGGCCACAATCACCAATCGCACCGGACAAAATTTAACCTCTCATATTAACGATCCGCGCACCGGCGGTTTATCCAACGTGCAGGGTATCTCCGCGCGTGGTGATTATCTGCGCCTGACGCAGTTCTGGTTAAATCAAAGCTTGTTTAATAACTGGCTGGACGTAAAACTGGGGCGTGTCACCACCAACGAAGACTTTGATACGGCAAAACTGGGGATGTTCCAGAACTGGGCAATGGGGAGCGGACAGCCGGGTCACTGGCGTAACGACCGCTGGTTTAACGCCCCGATATCACAGTGGGGCGGAAGGGTGAAACTGAACCTGCCAGAAGACCTTTACCTGCAGGTAGGTATTTATAATCAGAACAAGGTCAACAATACCAAAGCCAACGGCTTCCGTTTCGATATGCGCCACGGCGAGGGAAATCTGGTGCCGATGGAGCTCGGCTGGCAGCCAAAACTGGGTGCTGACGGACTCCAGGGTAACTATCGTCTGGGGGGCTATTACAGCTCAACCAGCGGCGGTAATTACAGCAGCTGGCATGACGGAAAATACGGCAAGCGAAATCATGCCTACGGCGGCTATCTGCTCGCTGAACAACGGCTTACCGCGACCGGCGGCGATAATACTCGTGGTCTCGGCATTAACTTCCAGTACATCATGAACGATCACCGAACCTCAAAACTGGATAACTACCAGTCGCTCGCCTTAACCTGGGCCGGGCCATTCGATGCGCGTCCGAAGGATGAAATTGGTATCGGCATGGCACGTATCCACGTTAACCACGATTACGCGAAGATGCGCAATGAGCAGAACCAGGACAAGGGCGTCAGCGACTACCACGATATGTCCTATATGCCGCTGCAGAAAGGATCGGAGTGGAACTATGAGGTCTATTACAATGTGAAAGCAACGCGCTGGCTTAGCATTCGGCCTAACTTACAGCTGATTACTAAACCGGGCGGTGTTGATCAGGTGCAGGACGCGTTTGTTGGCGGTATTGCCGGGGACATTACGTTCTAAATCGATAACGGTTGAGGAGTTCCTGCCAGCCCGGCAACGCGGTCTGGCAGGAATAACGCGACAGGTCAGTAAAGTGAAGGCTCGCCTTCCGGGCGAGTTTTAAAACGGCGGTGCAGCCACATATACTGCTCGGGTGCCATCAGCACACCGTGTTCCACAATCTTGTTCATTCTTGCGGCAGTGGCGCTTTCATTTTCCAGGGGAATATCCAGCTCTTCCGGGAGGATCACCATCTCATAACCTTTCCCGGACGGCAGACGGCGAGGTACGAAAGGAATAACCGCCGGATTACCGCTGCGGATTAACAGATAGCTGCCTTTCGTTGAGGCGGCCTGCTCCACGGCAAAAAAGGGAACAAACACGCTGCTTTTGGGGCCGTAATCGTGGTCCGGTGCATACCAGATGATGTCGCCATTTTTCAGCGCGCGAATCATTCCCTTAAGATCTTTGCGGTCCAGCATGCTCTTGTTTGAACGCATACGTCCCCAGGTTTGCAACCAGTCCAGCAGCGCGTTGTCATTCGGGCGATAAACACCAATGCCGGGGTTATGGATACCGAAAATGCGCGCGCCCAGCTCCAGCGTCAGGAAATGCATGCCGATCAGCAGCACCCCTTTTTTGTCGGTTGCGGCTTTCGCGATGTGTTCAAGCCCGCTGACCTGAAACCAGCGGCTTACCCGCCAGTCCGGCCAGAACCAGGCCATGCCGGTCTCTATCAGCCCCATTCCCAGTGACTCAAAATTACGAACCACCATCGCTTCGCGTTCAGCTACGGGCATCTCCGGGAAGCAAAGTTCAAGATTACGTCTGGCGACGCTTACGCGGCGTTTAAGAAAGCGCATTGAAAGTCGCCCAAGGCCGCAGCCGATATAATAGAGCACCGGGTAGGGTAACAGGACCAGAAGATAAAGCAGGGCAATACCCAACCAGGTAAACCAATAACGAGGATGCAGCAATGCGCGGCTAAATTGGGGCAGCTGAGTCATGAGTTTCCAGATCGTAAAGGGGGAAATGTTATCCTGTCCATAGGGGTTTATTTATGGCCTATTGTGCCATTTATTGTATATCCTGCGAAATAACGCGCCGTTTGGGTGATTTTTATTCGAAAAACCAGTCACTAACCCCGTTAATGATAGTTGATATTTTCCAGTAATCTCACTCCGAATGGCTGAGTTACACGATTTCCCACAGGCCGAAAATGGCTGACACCATCCCCGCCTGAATGAGATCATAGCATGTGTCTGCCGTTTTTTCCTGGTACTGAATTTTCCGTCACAGGTTTTTATCCGACTGAATAGGCTTAGAAAGTCGATGAGGTATCGGGAACCTGAGAGCTGTACAGGGGCAACAGCGGGAAGTGCAATTCGCTATAATTCAGGTATGATAGCGCCGCAAAAATTTCTCTCATTCAGAATTCAGGAACGAACACCATGCCAGTGTTACATAACCTTGTTTCCAATGAAGAGCTGAAGGCACGCATGCTGGCTGAAACCGAGCCGCGTACCACAGTATCTTTCTATAAGTATTTCAACATTGACGATCCAAAAGCCTTCCGCGACGCACTTTATGTTGCGCTGACCAAACTGAAGGTTTTTGGTCGTGTTTATGTCGCCGCTGAAGGCATTAACGCCCAGATCAGCGTTCCGGCCAGCCAGTACGAAACCATGAAATCCATGCTGTATGCGTTCCATGCACAGCTGAATAACCTGCGCATGAACATTGCACTGGATGACGACGGTAAATCCTTCTGGGTACTGCGTCTTAAAGTCCGCGAGCGCATTGTTGCCGATGGTATTACCGATGATACTTTTGACGCCAGCGACGTGGGCGCCTATCTGAAAGCGGCGGAAGTGAATGCCATGCTTGACGATCCGGAAGCCGTTTTCGTTGATATGCGTAACCATTATGAATACGAAGTGGGTCACTTCGACAACGCGATGGAAATCCCGGCGGATACCTTCCGCGATCAGTTGCCGATGGCCGTGGATATGCTGCAGCAGGACAAAGACAAAAAAATCGTGATGTACTGCACGGGCGGAATTCGCTGTGAAAAGGCCAGTGCTTGGATGCGCCACAACGGCTTTGAGAACGTTTATCACATTGAAGGCGGTATCATTGAGTACGCGCGTCGAGCCCGTGAGCAGGGGCTACCGGTTCGTTTTAAGGGCAAAAACTTTGTCTTTGACGAGCGTATGGGGGAGCGTATCTCAGAAGATGTGATTGCCAACTGCCACCAGTGCGGCGCACCGTGCGATACGCACGTGAACTGCCTGAACGACGGATGTCATCTGCTGTTTATCCAGTGCCCGAGCTGCGCAGAGAAATTTAATCACTGCTGTAGCCCGATTTGCATGGAAGAGCTGGTGCTGTCGCCGGAAGAGCAGCGTTCCCGCCGTGCCGGCCGTGAGAATGGCAATAAAATCTTTAATAAATCGCGTGGTCTGCTCAGTACTACGATGCATATTCCTGAAGAGTAATATTCAGTGAAACACCACCTTCCCCGGCGGGGAAGGTGGCGATCTCCGTGCTTACTGACGCACGCCCTCAACGGAAATAATCAACTCAACTTCCTGCGAAGCCGGGCCTAAATCGGATTTGATATTAAAATCTTTCAGCGCAAATTTGCCGGTTGCCTCAAAGCCTGCTCGCTCGCCGCCCCACGGATCTTTACCTTCTCCAGTCAGCTTCGCTTCAAGCTTCACCGGTTTAGTCACGCCGTTCAGCGTCAGATTACCGTCCACGTTCAAGGCATCGCCGTTTTTCGTTACGCCGGTTGAGGTGAAGGTAGCCTGCGGGAATTTACTGGCGTTAAGGAAATCGGCGCTGCGCAGGTGTTTATCGCGCTCGGCATGGTTGGTATCGACGCTGCCGGTATTGATCGTTACGTTGACTTTATCTTTGGACGGATCGGCCTGATCGTAGGTGAATCCCCCGTCGAAATCTTTAAAGCTGCCGTACAGCCAGCTGTAGCCAAGGTGCTTAATGCGGAACTGAACGAAGGCGTGCTGGCCTTCTTTATCAATTTTATAATCAGCCGCTGCGGCAGTACCGGCGGTCATCAGCAGTGCGGCGGTGGTTAATCCCAGAATAGTATTCTTCAACACGAGACTTCTCCTTTTCCAAAGGTTAATCGATGCGGGAACCCAGCATCCGTTTCAACGTAATATCTTTATCAATAAAGTGGTGCTTAAGTGCGGCAAACCCGTGAAGCCCTGACAGGATAACCACCCCCCAGGCCAGCCAAAGATGGATATCTCCGGCCAGGTCCGCCTGTTCACCGAGGTCGGAAAACGCAGCAGGGACGGGAACCACGCCGAAGACGTTAATCGGTTTTCCTTCAGCGGTAGAGATCAGATAGCCGCTAAACAAAATAGCAAACAGCACACCATACAGAAGGAGGTGCGCTGCAATCGCGCTATAGCGAGTGAGGGGCGAGTAGCTGCTGAGTGGTTTTGGCGGTGGGGAGACAAAACGCCACACGACGCGGACCAGCATTACGGCGAACAGCACCATACCGATACTTTTATGCAGCTCAGGTGCTTTGTGATACCAGGTATCGTAATAGCCGAGCGTCACCATCCAGAGTCCGAGGGCGAACATGCCATAGACAGCGATGGCCACCAGCCAGTGCAGACTGATGCTCAAAGAGCCATAACGGGTAACGCTATTTTTCCACTGCATAATTCACCGGTTGTCATTTTTTTGTTAAGACTGGCCAGGTGAAAGGTTAAAATCAATAGCTAATTTCGCTTAAGAACAAAAAAGTAATCTATGTGAAATTATTTGAATACAGATAGCACAAAATGCTCAGTAAATCAGGTGGTGTTAACAGTGGGATGATGTGTAATTGGCTTGTGGTCTGAATTTGTTCATTACCGCAGGGGAAAAAGATATTCTATTTTTTTGTTTGTTTTATAAGTTATCGTCAATTTATTGTCATTTTTTGTCAGTATTTATCAATTAAAATTGATTAATAAATCTAATATCTTAGATTGTCCGATCATTTTATACCTCGGTAATGCCAGCCGATTTTTTAACGGGCTGGCATTACTTTCATAACGTGGCTGCTTTGTCAGGAAAAACGGGAAAGGCTGAATGGTGTTAAATCAAACTCGCTGCTTTTGCCTGCGGCAAACTGTGCTGCAATCTCGCCTAGCACGCTGACGAACTTAAAGCCGTGCCCGCTCAGGCCGGTGATAATCATCCGGTCAGGGTGAGCAGAGAAGGTATCAATGATGAAATCCTCATCCGGCGAGTTGTCATAGGTACAGGACTCTCCGCGCAGGCAAACGCCAACGCCCGGCAGGAACTGGCGTAAAAAGCCAAACAGTTCGCTGCCGTCTTCCGCTACGCTGCCAAAGGGTTTGCGCTGTTCAGGAGTATCAATCGGCTGTCCACCTTCGTGTTTGCCAATTTTGATGGCATTGTTGTCTGCCGGGAAGCCGTAATAGTGAATGCCGTCCGGCATTTCGGCGGTAAACGCCGGGAACTTGTTGTTCTCACTGTACCGGCCATCTGCCTGGTGCCAGGCAAACACTTTACGTACCGGGGTCACTGGCAGAGAAGGATAGAGCGTTTTGACCCAGGTTCCCGCGCTCAACAGCAGCTTACGCGCCTGATAGACGCCTTCAGGCGTCGTCACCGTCTGCAAGCCATCCTGCTCATCGATCGCGCTGACTTCACAGTTAAACAGCTGGGCGCAGCCCGCTTCTTTTGCCAGACGGATATAGTTTTTAATGGCGAGTTCGGATTTCAGATAGCCGGAACGCGGCTCAAATACGCCAATATAGCCCTCAGGCACGCTGATCTGCGGCCAGCGGGAGCTTATCTCTTCACCCTTCAGGATCTGCACTTCAAGGTTAAACTCGTGTGCGCTGCTGATCACGTTCTGGATGAACTCGGCGTTTTCCGGGCCAAGATTCAGCACGCCGCTGCGATGCATAATCTGTTCGCCACACTCTTTCTCCAGCGCCTCCCACAACTGCTGGGCGCGAAGCACCATCGGCACATAGCGAGCGCCTTCGCCATAGGCATGGCGAATCAGACGGGTTTCTCCATGGTGGCTTCCTGCCGTGTGGGGGGGATGGGCACGGTCAATCATTAGCACTTTCAGTCCGGCACGTGTTGCATACCACCCGGCGGCGGCCCCAACGGAACCACTGCCCACCACAATTAAATCGTAAACCATTTTTACCCGGCCTCTGGTTGGAACACTATTCCGTGCAGAATAACAAATTATTGCGGGCATGAAAAAGGCACCCAATGGGGTGCCTGTCGATGTGGAACAGATTGAAGATCAGTGTTTCTTGTAATCGCGGTCCTGGTAATCGGTCGCTTCGATCTTGGCAATGCCAGCTTCAAGGATAGAAATAAACTGGCGAGCGACATCTGTGGTCAGCCAATAGGTCTGGCCGACTTCTGCTTCATCACTGTGTTGCTCGTTGGAGGACAGGGAATGCAGGCGAATCATCATTGCATCGTAGCTGTCTACTGTACTGATATCCCACCCGATGAGGGGATGTGTCTGGATGACATCTTTATTGTTTCTGTCCATTATAACCCCCTTTTTACTCGTGTTAATGATGACAACGAAGTTATTTATCGAGGTTCAATGCGGCTTCTTTATTACAGCTTTGTAATTATAACAGCACTTTTTAGTATGACAGAATTATATTTTTTACCGGTAAACAGCAGAGTGTAATTTGAGCGTTAATTGTACAGTTGTGGGTGAAAAATAGTCACTCCGGTTATTAAACCAGAATTTTCTCACTCGTGGGTGTCCGGTGGTGTCGCAGAAAAACCGAGCCGTTTTTCGATATCATCGGCAAAGCTGATAAAGTGCTTTTGCAGCTGCTCGTCGCGATTCTGATTTTGCCCTTCCAGCCGCAGACTGTGTATTAACAGCTGGTTAGCCTTGTCATCCAGACAGAAAGTCAGCCAGGAGAAGGCGTTTTCCAACACGGTAAGGCGGCGCTGCTGCTCGCCTATCACTTCCAGAAGCTCACCAAAAGTCATTGCCTGTTCAGGATGGTCATGGGGCATGAGCGACACCTCGGTAATAAACAACGGCGGTATGAGTGATTCAGAGTAGGGGATAATTCGAAAGTCGTCTATCCCCTGGATGGCTACGATCGCGCGGAAAGGCAATATTAAAGGGCAAGGCTTAGTCGGTAATAAACCAGTCGTCGGCGCTTTCCCAGGTTTCCTGTAAAATTTCGCTAATGAGATCTTTAGCTTCTTTACCGCCGCCCATCACCGTCAGGTTATTGGCACCGGCGTAGCGCACCGAAATAGTATTGGTGCCGTCTGGAAACTGTTTATCAATTCTTTTGCTGAGTTCCTGCGTCAGCGCTTCAATCGCGCCAGCAGGGAGTGAGGTGGTTTTTGCTACAGTGACTTCTACACGCATGAGAGCCTCCGGTTTATTTACTGTGAATATATACAGTAATTCAACCGAAGGCAATCATCAGATCGGCAAAAAATGCTTACGACTTAACGCGCCAGTTCAGGGTTTCGCCGGCAAGGAACGGAATGACGGTGTGGCCATCGTTACCCACGGCAACGCTTTCGGCCACGGTCCACGGCTGGCGCTCCAGCGTGATGGTGCCCTCGTTCAGCGGCAGGCCGTAGAAGTTCGGGCCATTTTCAGAGCAAAATGCCTCGAAGTGCTCCAGCGCGCCAATTTCTTCAAACACCGTCGCGTAGGCCGACAGCATGGATGGCGCATTGAATACCCCGGCACAGCCGCAGCTGGCTTCTTTGCGATCGCGGGTGTGCGGAGCGGTATCGGTACCGAGGAAGAAACGACGGTTGCCGCTGGCGACCGCATCACGCAGAGCCTGCTGGTGAATATTGCGCTTCAGAATCGGCAGACAGTAAAGGTGTGGGCGAACGCCACCGACCAGCATGTGATTGCGGTTAAACATCAGATGTTGCGGGGTAATGGTGGCGCCAAGGAACTCGTTGCCTTCCAGAACAAAAGCGGCAGCTTCTTTGGTGGTGATGTGTTCACACACTACTTTCAGCTCGGGGAACTGCTTGCGCAGCGGTTGCAGCACGGTTTCGATAAAGCGCGCTTCGCGGTCGAAGATATCAATATGGGCATCGGTCACTTCACCGTGGATCAGCAGCGGCATGCCGATTTTTTGCATCCGCTCCAGCACGGTCGCAATGGTGGCGATGCTGGTCACGCCGTGCGCCGAGTTAGTGGTGGCATGCGCAGGATAAAGTTTCGCGGCGGTAAATACGCCCTCGCGGAAACCTTTTTCAATTTCATCAGGATCGAGGCCATCGGTGAGATAGCACGTCATCAGCGGGGTAAATGCGTGCCCGGCAGGAACCGCAGCCAGAATACGCTCACGGTAGGCACGGGCGGCGTCGACGCTGGTCACCGGCGGCACCAGGTTTGGCATCACAATCGCGCGGCCACAGACCTCACTGGTAAAGGGCACTACCGCTTCCAGCATATCTCCATCGCGCAGATGGATGTGCCAGTCGTCAGGGCGGCGAATAATTAACTGCTGAGGTTGTGCGGTCATGCGATGTGCTCCGGCAAAAGAGAAAGGTAATGGCAGGTTTTGGCCGGGTACTAAGGATAGGGATAAAGCGAAGGGAATGCACCAGGTTTATGACGGATAAGTGAAAAACGGTACGGAAAACCTCCGTACCGTCATGGCATCAGTCAGTGAACGGGATCACCAGCTCGCCGGGCTTCACTTCCAGCCCTTTGGCAAAGCGTTTGGCCAGCGATTCCGCTTTACTGCGGTCGGTACTTAACACATAAGCCGGTTTCTGATTGAAGTAGTTTTTCAGCGATTCATTAAGATAAGGCGTGAGTGTTTTTAGCACACCCTGCATTTTTTCCGGCTGCACCTCAACGTCAACCAGCTCCATATCCTTCAGATAGATGGCACCCGCAGCGGCATCAAAGGTAGGCTGCGCTTTCATTTGCAGCTTCATATCCGCCTGCTGTGGGCCGAAAAGCGAGCTGATGTTCACTTTGGCATTTCCCGTCAGTGTGACTTTATTGGGTTCTTCACGACCAATCTGGCTGTTCAGATCGTTGAGAACAATATGCGCATCAACCAGGCCAGGAACGCCGATCTGTTTTTCATAGTTATTGTGCTTAACCAGCGCCTGATTAATTTCCTGCTCGCTGATACTGTACTGTGCAATCTGATTACAACCGGTGAGCAAGCCTGCTAACAGCAGGGCACACAGACCAAAATAACGTTTCTTCATAATTATCCTCTGTTATTACACCGGCAGTTTCCAATCCGGCCAGAAGGATAGCATGCACCACGTGGCCTGATTCGTCACCAGGACAAAGCCGATTACCCTCAGGGAAAATCACAACTGAATATGTCGGACTATTTGAAAATGCTACGTGAAACCGGTCCTTATTCGTCTGTATTTTTCATGTTTGTTTCACACATTTTTTGTTGTCAGTATTTTCCCGGGATTCTGATGGCAGGTATAGTGGCAGACAGCGAGGCCAGCACCTTAAGATGCAACCGGCCTGATAAGTGAGAATATTGACCCGGCCACGGATTTCAGGAGAAAAGATGTTTGGCTATCGTACCGCTGCGCCGAAAGTGCGCCTGACTACTGACCGGCTGGTCGTACGGCTGGTCCATGAGCGTGATGCCTGGCGCCTGGCTGATTACTATTCTGAGAACCGGGTTTTCCTTAAACCGTGGGAGCCGGTTCGGGACGACAGCCATTGTTACCCCTCCGGCTGGCAGGCGCGGCTGGGACTCATCGCGGAAATGCAAAAGCAGGGTAGCGCCTTCTATTTCGCGGTGATGGACCCGGATGAAAATGAAATCCGCGGCGTGGCTAACTTTAGCAATGTACTGCGCGGATCGTTTCACGCCTGTTATCTCGGTTACTCTCTGGGTGAAAAGTGGCAGGGGCAGGGAATGATGTTCGAAGCGCTGCAGACCGCTATTCGCTATATGCAGCGTCAGCAGCGTATGCACCGCATTATGGCGAACTATATGCCGCACAATCAGCGTAGCGGCGATTTACTGGCGCGCCTCGGCTTTGAAAAAGAAGGCTATGCCAAAGACTATCTGTTAATTGACGGACGCTGGCAGGATCATGTCCTGACGGCGTTGACCTGGCACGAATGGCTGCCTGAACGGCGTGGAGCGTAACGTTATCATGATTAAAAGCCCTTTCAGCGCGATTGAAGCGCGAGTTGTTGGCTGCCTGCTGGAGAAGCAGGTCACTACCCCTGACCAGTATCCGATGTCGTTAAACGGCGTGGTTACCGCCTGCAATCAGAAATCTAACCGTGAACCGGTAATGACGCTCAGCGACAGCGAGGTGCAAAACACCCTGGATCTGCTGGTTAAAAAACATCAGCTTACGGCCACCAGTGGTTTTGGCAGCCGGGTGGTGAAATATGAGCAGCGTTTCTGTAACTCTGAGTTTGGTCAGCTTAAATTCAGCTCGGCGGAAGTGGCGCTGATTACCACGTTACTGCTGCGCGGGGCGCAGACGCCCGGTGAGCTGCGCACTCGCAGTTCGCGGATGCATGACTTTAGCGATATGGCGGAAGTTGAACAGACGCTGGAAGGGCTGAGCAAGCGCGAAAGCGGTGCGCTGGTGGTTCGCCTGGCGCGGGAACCCGGCAAGCGTGAAAGCCGCTATATGCATCTTTTCAGCGGAGAGCCGGATGAGGCCAGCCTGGCAGTTGGCGACAGTGAGGTTGCCGATGAAGGGCTGAGTACGCGCGTGGATCAACTGGAACGGGATGTGGCACAGCTGAAACAGCAGCTGGCTGCACTGCTTGAAAACCGGGACGGTGAATAAATGGCCGCGCTAACAGTAGGTATTGTCGGCCTTGGCGGCATTGCGCAGAAAGCCTGGCTACCGGTGGTTACTCGTACTGACGGCTGGACGATTTCAGGCGCGTATTCGCCCAATCAACAAAAGGCGCGGCCGGTCTGCGACGCTTATCGCATTCCGCTGCTGGCTTCCCTTAACGATCTGGCCGCGGTCAGCGATGCCGTTTTTGTACACAGCAGTACCGCCAGCCATTTTGGCATTGTTGATATGCTGCTACGTGCCGGGGTGGACGTCTGCGTTGATAAACCGCTGGCGGCCACCTATGACGAAGCAGAACAGTTGGTAGAACTTGCCGCGTCGAGAGGCCGTAAGCTGATGGTGGCCTTTAACCGTCGATTTGCACCGCGCTACCTGCAGCTGCGCGCTGCACTCTCTCAGCCTGCCTCATTACGCATGGATAAACATCGCAGCGACAGCGTAGGACCGCAGGATGCGCTGTTCACCCTGCTGGATGACTACCTGCACGTGGTGGATACGGCGCTCTGGCTGGGGGGCGGGGATGGCGATCTGCAAAGCGGCGTACTGCAAATCAATCCGCAGGGGCAGCTGCTGTATGCCGAGCATCATTTCCGCGTTGGCAATGTCCAGGTGACGACCAGTATGCATCGCCGCGCCGGCAGCCAGATGGAAACGGTACAGGCGGTGGACGACGGGGCGGTATTCCGCATCGGCGATATGCGCGACTGGCTGCAGGAGAGCGGGGGGCGTATCGTCATCGATCCGGTTCCGGGCTGGCAGAGCACGCTGGAACAGCGCGGCTTTGCCGGTGCTGCGCATCATTTCATCCGCAGCATTGAAAATCAGACAATGCCGGAGATTAGCGGTGAACAGGCCCTGGTCGCGCAGCGCTTAGTGGAAAAACTCTGGCGTGACGCGGATCGCGGCTGATTAGCTTAACCCTGCACCCATCCCAACAAAGGCGATGGGTTTATAGGATGTAACAATCGTGAGTGGTTATTTCCTTTCATTTCCGTAGACTATCCCCCACCTTATTCCGGCCACTCCGATGGCCGGAAAACCCAAATCAGGAAACACATGAACCTGTTGAAATCACTCGCAGCGGTCAGCTCTATGACCCTGTTTTCTCGCGTGCTGGGATTTGCACGCGACGCGATTGTGGCGCGAATCTTTGGCGCAGGCATGGCCACCGACGCTTTTTTTGTGGCGTTCAAATTACCTAATCTGCTGCGAAGGATCTTTGCGGAAGGCGCATTCTCTCAGGCTTTTGTGCCGATCCTTGCCGAATATAAAAGCAAGCAGGGTGAAGAAGCTACGCGGATATTCGTGGCCTATGTATCGGGTCTGTTGACCCTGGCGCTGGCGGTTATCACTCTTTTGGGTATGTTTGCCGCGCCCTGGGTTATTCTGATCACGGCACCCGGATTCGCCGATACGGCCGATAAGTTTGCGCTGACTTCATCCCTGTTGCGGGTGACTTTCCCTTACATCCTGCTGATTTCGCTGGCGTCGCTGGCCGGGGCGATCCTCAATACGTGGAACCGCTTCTCAGTGCCCGCCTTTGCCCCGACGCTGCTTAACGTCAGTATGATCGGCTTTGCGCTGTTTGCCGCACCGCACTTTAATCCTCCTGTCATGGCGCTGGCCTGGGCGGTGGTTGCGGGTGGTGTGCTGCAGCTGGGTTATCAGCTGCCGCATCTGAAAAAAATCGGCATGCTGGTGCTGCCCCGGCTGAACCTGAAAGATGCCGGCGTCTGGCGGGTAATGCGTCAAATGGGGCCGGCGATCCTCGGTGTTTCCGTCAGCCAGATCTCGCTGATCATCAATACCATTTTCGCCTCTTTCCTCGCCTCCGGTTCGGTTTCCTGGATGTATTACGCCGACCGCCTGATGGAGTTTCCGTCCGGTGTTCTGGGCGTGGCGTTGGGCACTATTCTGCTGCCGTCGCTGGCGAAAAGCTTTGCCAGCGGTAACCAGGACGAATATTCGCGCCTGATGGACTGGGGCCTGCGCCTGTGCTTCCTGCTGGCGTTACCGAGTGCGGTGGCTTTGGGCATTCTGGCTAAACCCCTGACCGTGGCGCTGTTCCAGTACGGCAAATTCACCGCATTCGACGCGGCGATGACCCAGCGCGCGCTGATTGCCTATTCGGTTGGTTTGATGGGGCTAATCGTGGTTAAGGTACTGGCCCCCGGTTTTTACTCACGTCAGGACATTAAAACTCCGGTAAAAATCGCCATGGTGACGCTGGTAATGACCCAGGTAATGAACCTGGCATTTATTGGCCCGCTGAAGCACGCCGGACTGTCGCTGTCGATTGGCCTTGCAGCCTGCCTTAATGCGGCACTGCTTTACTGGCAGCTCCGCAAGCAGGATATCTTCCAGCCGCAGCCGGGCTGGCGCAGCTTCCTGGTACGTCTGCTGTTCGCCGTGGTGGCGATGGCCGCTGCGTTACTGGGTGTGCTGTACGTGATGCCTGACTGGGCGACGGGCAATATGCTGTGGCGTCTGATCCGACTGGCGGCGGTTTGTGCGGTGGGTGGGGGAGTATACTTCGCCGTGCTGATGCTGCTGGGCTTCCGGCTGCGTGACTTTGCCCGCCGGACTGTGGCTTAACGTCGTGCGTTGAACGATACGGATCAACACTGAATAAGAATCGCCTTCGGGCGATTTTTTTTCGCCTGAAAACGGGATTGAAGCACAGTCTGTTCGATGACTGATTTATTGCTTAATGATTTCAACCTCAGAGAATAGCCTGCCGCTTTTGCTGCATTAATCGATGAAGAGGGCAGCTTTAACACCAGTCTGTGACGCTATCGTTAGCTATCGTCCTTTTAAATTTAGGTCACCATTAGCAAAAGCTGAGAATATACGATGCTGATGCTGATGCTGATGCTGATGCTGATGCTGATGCTGATGCTGATGCGGCGGGTAAACTCTGAGTCGTCGTTCGCAGCGTTCAGGGAAGTGCGTCTTGCAGGGATTGAAGGGAAAATACTTATCCCACAGGCTAAAAAAAGCCCCGGCACGTTGGCCGGGGCTGGATTTCACTTCAGCGTAAAGAATAACGCTTAAGGACGGGTCGCCGGAGCGGTAGCCTGATGAGAGGCAGAATGACCGCCCGCTGCACCTTTGCCTTCAAAGTTGAAGTCAGGGCGCACCCAGTCGCTCTGCGGTGCTGGTTCTGGCTGATATGCCGGAGCTGGAGCACTGGTCATTGGTGCGCTGGCATGATGCTTAAAGCTACCGTGGGCGACTGCATCACTCACTGGCTTATCGCGTGCCGGTACCGGTGCATGCGGTTCGCTAACGATCGGCGCATCTTCACTCACCGCGGTGCTCACGTTCAGCACTTCAGCGACCTGCTGAGTGGTTTCCGCGCTGATGCTTGTTGGAGCCTGCTCTGCCAGTTCGCTCGCTACTTCAGCAATCTGCTGCTGCTCAACGATATCCGCAACGGCATCAACCGGGGCGAATTGAGCCTGAGGCTCTTCGGCAGCCGATACGGCTTCAGCGACTGTCTCAGCGGCAACGCTCTCTTTTGCCGGAGGAATGACCGATGGAACTTCCGCTGCTGGCGCTTCGATTGCAGCGGTATCATCGGTGTTCACCACGGTAACCTGTGGCTGTTGCTCTTCCGGCAGCGGTTCAGAGATATGAACCGGCTGAACTTCTGGCTGAACTTCTTCGGCGACGGTGACTGGTGCCGCGGCAATCGGTGTTTCGATTACTGGAGCAGATTCCACAACTTCTTCGGTCGGGATCGCTACAGCCGGGGCGACGTCAGCCGTTACAGCATCTTCCTGCACTGACGTGGTTTCAGCCTGAACCGGTGTTGCTTCAACAGATGATGCTTCAACCTGTACAGGAGCAGCTTCAGCCTGCGGAGCTTCTACTGCCGCTGGAGTAGTTTCTACCTGTGAAGTTTCTGCCGACACTGGCGCAGATTCAACCGATGCGGCTTCTACCTGAGGTGCGACAGGTGCTGCCGGTGCCTCAACGGCTGGAGACACCGATGCCACAGTAGCAGAAGCAACGGCTACGCTTGCTGCTGCCGCTACTTCAACTGCTGCCGGAACTTCAGCGATGTCGTTGTCGACATCAGCGTGACCGTAAGCCGGAACAACGGACTGTTCATGCTCTACTTCATCGCTTGCCTGAGCAACAGGGTAGGAGATCCACACTTTGCCTGACGCCATTTCTGGCGATGCAGCAGCACTGGCCAGCGGCATTGGCGACTGTGTTGGGTAACGCTCATCGCGGTAGCGACGACGACGCTGGCCGCTAACGCGCAGATGGCGTGGCGAACGGCGTGAACGACGTGGCATGTTGTTGCTGTCACGATCGTCATTATCGAAGCCCTCGCTGGACGTTTCTACCGCGGCAGGCTGGGCAGCTGGAGCTGGTGCTGCTTCAGTCTCTTCCGGGCGGAAGGTACGGGCTGCCGTTTGCTCTGCGGTTTCAATGCGCACTTTCTGGTTCAGCTGGCGCGGCTTACGGCGCGGCATTACCTGCACATTTTCTTCCTGAGCATCCGCATTCTCATCAACGGCAGTAGCCTGCTCGATGATTTTCTCTTCCTGTACCGCAGGACGTTTGTCTTCCTGACGACGACGCTGACGATCCGCACGAGGTTCACGGCGCGGCTGCTGCTCAGCGCGGTTCTCTTCGTTCAGATTCTGACGATCGTCTGCCTGTTCAACCTGCGTGGCAGCATTACGCTTGTTGCGGCGATTGTCATCACGGCCTTCACGGACTTCGCTGTTGCGGTCGCGAGAACTATTGCGGTCATTACGATCGTTGCGGTCGGTGTTGCGTTCAGAACGCTCATTACGATCGTTGTAACGGTCATTGCTACGCTCCGGACGCTCGGCATTACGGTCGTTCCGTTCATTGCGATCGCTACGTTCATTACGGTCGCTGTTGCGCTCATTGCGATCGTTACGTTCAGTACGGTCACCGTTACGATCGCGGCGGTTGTTGTTCTGACGACGATTGTTACGACGCTCACCGCGAGGCGCAGCACCATCGGCCGCTTTCTTCTCGGTGGCAGGCTGAGGCTGTTCTACGGTTTTTTCTTCACCGGCAAACAGCTTTTTCAGACCGCTAAAGAAGCGGCTAATCAGGCCCGGCTGTGCCGGTTCAGCTGGCGTTTTTTCAACCGGTTTCTTGCTTGCCGCAGTTGCCGGTTTTTCGCTGCTGGTTTCCTGCGGAGCCGGAGGTGCATCAGGCATCACGAAGGCGGCAAGTGCTGGCTGTTCAGGGCGCTTACGCTCGGCACGCTCTTCTTCTGAAGGCAGCGCCATTTCGGTTTCGTGCAGCTTAGGCAGGTGATAGCTCAGTGTCTGAGTTTCTTCGCCGGTACGAACGCGCAGTACCGAGTAGTGCGGGGTTTCCATCTGATCGTTTGGCACGATGATGGCACGAACGCCACCCTGACGCTTTTCGATAGCGCTGACGGCATCACGTTTTTCGTTCAACAGGTAGGAAGCCACCTGCACCGGAACGATGGCGTGGACTTCTTTAGTGTTTTCCTTCAGCGCTTCTTCTTCAATCAGGCGCAGAATGGAAAGAGAGAGCGACTCGTTATCACGGATGGTGCCGGTACCGCTGCAGCGTGGGCAGACGTGATGGCTGGACTCACCTAGTGATGGGCTGAGGCGCTGACGTGACATCTCCAGCAGGCCAAATCGTGAAATGTGGCTGATCTGAATTCGCGCACGATCCTGGCGCACCGCTTCACGCAGGCGGTTTTCAACCGCGCGCTGGTGGCGAACCGGGGTCATATCAATGAAGTCGATAACGATCAGGCCGCCCAGGTCGCGCAGGCGCAGCTGGCGGGCAATTTCGTCTGCCGCTTCAAGGTTGGTATTAAATGCGGTTTCTTCAATATCGCCGCCGCGGGTTGCGCGCGCCGAGTTGATATCGATAGCGGTCAGGGCTTCGGTGCTGTCGATAACAATGGAACCACCGGACGGCAGACGTACTTCGCGCTGGAAGGCGGACTCAATCTGCGACTCAATCTGGTAATGGCTGAACAGCGGGATCTCACCGGTGTACAGTTTAATTTTGCTGCTGAAGTCAGGGCGTCCGAGAGCGGCAATGTGCTGACGAGCCAGCTCAAGCACTTTCGGGTTATCGATAAGGATTTCACCGATATCCTGACGCAGGTAGTCGCGGAATGCGCGGACAATCACGTTGCTTTCCTGATGGATCAGGAACGGAGCAGGGCGGCTGTCAGCGGCTTTCTTAATGGCATCCCAGTGCTTCATACGGAAGCTCAGATCCCACTGCAGCGCTTCGGCTGATTTACCGACACCGGCGGTGCGAACGATCAGTCCCATGCCATCCGGCAGTTCCAGCGAAGAGAGCGCCTCTTTTAGTTCTGTGCGATCATCACCTTCAATACGGCGAGAAATACCGCCAGCACGCGGGTTGTTCGGCATCAGAACCAGATAGCTTCCCGCCAGGCTGATAAAGGTGGTTAACGCAGCACCTTTATTGCCACGTTCTTCTTTATCAATCTGGACAATAACTTCCTGACCTTCACGGAGTACGTCCTTGATATTAGGGCGGCCGTGAGCGGAATAGTTAGCGGGGAAGTATTCGCGGGAAATTTCTTTCAGAGGTAGGAAACCGTGTCTTTCAGCACCGTAATCAACGAAGGCGGCTTCAAGGCTGGGTTCAATGCGGGTAATCTTGCCTTTGTAGATGTTGGCTTTTTTCTGTTCGTGTCCTGGGCTTTCAATATCCAGATCGTACAGGCGTTGGCCGTCTACGAGAGCCACACGCAACTCTTCCTGCTGAGTTGCGTTTATCAACATTCTTTTCATCGTAACTTACTCATTATTCTTACATTAGGGACAAAGCTGCGGGCAAAGTAACGCTGGACGTATTGAACCGATGGCCCCGTGTCTCATCGCTTAGTCGTCAACCTCTCGGGTGTCGGCAGCTCAAGGGGCGCAAAATCACGGTAGCCTGTTTTACATATGGAAAAACAGCGCTTTGTAAGGGGGGAACCGCCAGTAGATTACCAGGTGAACCAATCCCGTTTTTTCGTCCAGGCTGCAACCCGCAGCCCGCTAAATGCCTGATTGCACAATACGTCTTACGCCATTGCTGCGTGTATGGGCTATCCGGCAAAATTTTGGTAATACACCCCAATTCTATTGGGTTAACGCTTTTTCTTGCATTCCCAAGACTTCGCGTTAAAAACGGAAACATTATTCCATTGCTAAGCTTGAGAGCGCAAGATGACTTTATCCGCGATGAGAAGTTTATCCCGTCTTTTAAAACGAATTGCAGTGCTTTTCAGCAAACTGTATAAAATCCGGCCATAACTTCCTTGCGGCGGTCATCCATGTCAGTTAAGCACAGAAAAAGATGTGGCGCTATCACTGCCGGGTATTTAGAATCGCCAACCATGAAAACCATGACTCCAGCCGTACAAATAATTGCCATTTCTGCTGATGAAGCGGGACAGCGCATCGATAACTTTTTACGCACTCAGTTAAAAGGCGTGCCGAAAAGTATGATTTATCGCATTTTGCGTAAGGGCGAAGTGCGGGTGAACAAAAAACGCGTCAAACCTGAGTACAAACTAGAAGACGGCGATCAGGTTCGCGTCCCGCCGGTGCGCGTGGCCGAACGTGAAGAAGAGAGCGTTTCACCTAAGCTGGCCAAAGTGGCTGCGTTAAGTGATGCGATCGTTTATGAAGATGAGCATATTCTGGTGCTTAATAAGCCTTCCGGGACGGCCGTACACGGTGGCAGTGGTTTAAGCTTTGGTGTCATTGAAGGGCTGAGGGCGCTGCGCCCGGAGGCGCGTTTCCTTGAATTGGTCCATCGTCTTGACCGCGATACGTCGGGTATTTTGCTGGTGGCGAAAAAGCGTTCTGCGCTGCGTTCACTCCACGAGCAGCTGCGCGAAAAGGGAATGCAGAAAGATTACCTCGCGCTGGTACGTGGGCAATGGCCGTCACATGTTAAATCGGTGCGCGCGCCATTATTGAAAAACATCCTGCAAAGCGGTGAGCGAGTGGTGAAGGTCAGTAGTGAAGGCAAGCCATCGGAAACGCTGTTCAAGGTTGAAGAGCGCTATGCGTTTGCCACGCTGGTGAAAGCCAGCCCGGTGACCGGGCGTACTCACCAAATACGCGTTCATACGCTGCATGCCGGGCACCCGATTGCGTTTGACGATCGCTACGGCGAGGCAGAGTTCGATAGCCAACTGGCCGGCACCGGGCTTAACCGCCTGTTCCTGCATGCTGCCGCGCTGAAATTTACCCACCCCGGCACCGGTGAAGACATGCGCGTGGAAGCGCCGCTGGACGACGGCCTGAAGCGCTGCCTTGCTGTGCTGCGTAAGCAAAGCAGCTAATTATCCCGGCAATGAATGCGGCAGCGTCTGCGCCGCTTTTTGTTGTTCAGCCCAACGGGTCCATTCCGGCCTTTCTTAGCATCTCACACAGCGCAATCAGCGGCAGGCCAATCAACGTATTCGGGTCCCGCCCTGAAAGGCGCTCAAACAGCGTGATGCCTAAACCTTCGCTTTTAAAGCTTCCAGCGCAGTTTAGCGGCTGTTCGCGACTGACGTAGTGGGTGATTTCGGCCTCGCTAAGCGTTCGAAAATCTACGGTGAAAGGCTCACACAGCGTTTGCAGTACCTGATGGCGACTATCGTACAGCGCCAGTCCGGTATAAAACACCACGCTGCGTCCGCTGGCGGCGCGAAGCTGTGCGCGGGCGTTCTCCTCGGTATGAGGTTTGCCACAAATAACGCCGTCCACGACGCAGACCTGATCGGAACCGATAATCAGATGCTCGGGGTAACGTCCTGCCAGTGCCTGAGCTTTCGCTGCCGCGAGGCGCATAACCAGCTGCTCTGCCGTTTCATTCCCCAACCGGATTTCATCCACCTCCGGCGCATCGGTAATAAAGGGCAATTGCAGTTTCGTTAACAGCGCGCTGCGGTAAGTCGACGTTGAGGCTAAAACCAGCTGTGACATATTTTTTTCCATAATAGATAGCGAATCGATGAAAGGCATTTTAAACTGTGCGCCGCACTGGATGCGAATAATGGCTGAAAGATGTCGTTACACGGCCTTTTTCTTTGACTCTATGTCGTTACAAAGTTAATATGCGCGCCCTATGCAAAAGGTAAAATTACCCCTGACTCTCGATGTGGTGCGAACCGCTCAAAAACGCCTGGACTACCAGGGTGTTTACACCCCTGAACAGGTTGAGCGAGTTGCCGACTCGGTGGTCAGTGTGGACAGTGATGTAGAATGTGTGATGTCGTTTGCGATCGACAATCAGCGTCTGGCGGTATTGAAAGGTACTGCTGAAGTTTCCGTGACGCTATGTTGTCAACGCTGCAACAAACCGTTCCCGCATCAGGTCCACGTATCGTACTGTTTCAGCCCGGTCGTTACTGACGAGCAGGCCGAAGCACTACCGGAAGCGTACGAGCCAATCGACATCAACGAGTTTGGTGAAACCGATTTGCTGGCAATGGTTGAAGATGAAATCATCCTCGCCCTGCCTGTCGTTCCGGTGCATGATTCTGAACACTGTGAAGTGTCCGAGGCGGACATGGTCTTTGGTCAATTGCCTGCAGAGGCAGAAAAACCAAATCCATTTGCCGTATTAGCCAGTTTAAAGCGTAAGTAATAGGAGTAAGGTCCATGGCCGTACAACAGAATAAACCAACCCGTTCCAAACGTGGCATGCGTCGTTCACACGATGCTCTGACCACTGCAACACTTTCCGTAGATAAAGTTTCTGGTGAAACTCATCTGCGTCACCACATCACTGCGGATGGTTACTAC
Source organism: Erwinia sp. S43 (assembly GCF_016624745.1). Lineage (NCBI taxonomy): Bacteria > Pseudomonadati > Pseudomonadota > Gammaproteobacteria > Enterobacterales > Erwiniaceae > Erwinia > Erwinia sp. S43. The sequence continues at coordinate 225,604 of NZ_JACVTX010000006.1, forward strand.
CGCGGTCGCAAGGTCATCGTTAAGTAATTCCGCGGAATAGCGCGGCAATACTTTGACACGATTGACCCTGGCGATAGATGCCATGGGCGGGGACTTCGGTCCCTGCGTGACAGTGCCTGCGGCAATGCAGGCACTGGCATCTGATTCGCACCTGCATCTTCTTCTGGTCGGCGATCCCGACAAAATCACGTCATTACTAGCCACAGCTGATTCTGCGCTGCGCGCGCGTTTGCAGATAATCCCTGCTGAATCAGTTATTGCCAGTGATGCGAAACCCTCGCAGGCTATTCGTGCAAGTCGCGGATCGTCAATGCGTATTGCTTTGGAGCAGGTCAAAGCGGGTCATGCCGATGCCTGTATCAGTGCCGGTAACACCGGTGCGCTGATGGGGCTGGCAAAAATATTATTGCAGCCGCTGGACGGGATTAAGCGTCCAGCGCTGATGACAGTACTGCCAAATCAGCTGAAGGGTAAAACCGTCGTGCTGGATTTAGGTGCTAATGTCGAATCCGACAGTGCTATGCTGGTGCAGTTCGCCATTATGGGTGCGGTGATGGCAGAAGAAATTTTAGAAATTGCCAATCCGCGCGTGGCGCTGCTCAACATAGGCCAGGAAGAAACCAAAGGGTTAACGGCAATTCGCGAAGCCGCAGCAGCACTTCGTGATTCAGCAGAAGTTAACTATATTGGCTACCTTGAAGGTGACGATCTTCTTACCGGCAAGACGGATGTTCTGGTGTGCGATGGTTTCATCGGCAACGTGACGTTAAAAACTATGGAAGGTGTGGTAAGAATGTTTCTTTCGCTGTTGAAATCACAGGGCGAAGGTAAAAAAAAGGCATGGTGGCTGAGACTATTAGGGCGCTGGATTCAAAAGCGTCTGGCTAAGAATTTCGGCCATCTCAACCCCGACCAGTACAATGGCGCCTGTCTGTTAGGATTGTGCGGTACCGTCATTAAAAGTCACGGTGCGGCCAATCAACGCGCGTTTACCGTCGCGATAAAACAGGCAGAGCAGGCGGTGCGGCGGCAAGTTCCCGAGCGGATTGCTGCCCGCCTACAGGCTGTATTACCTAAGAGTGACTGAGCGTACATGTATACGAAGATTATCGGTACGGGCAGCTATTTGCCCGAACAGGTGCGGACTAACGCCGATCTGGAAAAAATGGTGGATACGTCGGACGAGTGGATTGTCACACGAACCGGTATCCGTGAACGTCGTATTGCTGGCCCGGATGAAACCGTGGCAACAATGGGCTTTCATGCCGCCGAGCGTGCGCTCTCTATGGCGGGCATTGATAAAAATGACATCGGTTTGATCGTGGTAGCAACCACCTCTTCCAGTCACGCTTTCCCAAGTTCAGCCTGCATGATCCAGCAGATGCTGGAAATTGACGATGCGGCCTCTTTCGATCTGGCTGCGGCCTGTGCGGGCTTTACCTACGCACTGAGCGTTGCCGATCAGTATATTAAAAACGGTGCGGTGAAATATGCACTGGTGGTCGGTGCTGACGTGCTGTCACGCACGCTTGATCCTTCCGATCGTGGCACGATCATCCTGTTTGGCGATGCTGCTGGCGCAGTTGTTCTTGGTGCCAGCGAAGAGCCGGGCATTATCTCTACCCATCTGCATGCAGATGGCCGCTATGGTCAACTGCTCACCCTGCCAAATCAGGATCGCGAGCATCAGGAACAGCCTGCGTATCTGACGATGGCGGGCAATGAAGTGTTCAAAGTTGCCGTGACCGAACTGGCCCATATCGTTGATGAAACGCTCAAGGCGAACGACCTTGACCGTTCTGCCATTGACTGGTTAGTGCCGCATCAGGCTAACCTGCGCATTATCAGTGCAACGGCCCGCAAATTGGGCATGGATATGGATAAAGTGGTGGTGACCCTCGATCGCCACGGCAATACGTCTGCGGCTTCTGTGCCTTCAGCACTGGATGAAGCGGTGCGCGACGGGCGTATCCAGCCCGGCCAGTTGATTCTGCTGGAAGCTTTTGGTGGCGGTTTCACCTGGGGTTCAGCTCTGGTTCGTTTTTGATTAACAGGAAATAACGATGACGCAATTTGCAATGGTATTCCCGGGACAGGGATCGCAAACGGTGGGCATGCTGGCTGATTTAGCCGCAGGCAATCCGATTGTGGAAAAAACCTTCCGCGAAGCTTCTGACGTGCTGGGTTACGATTTATGGCAGCTGGTCCAACAGGGGCCTGCTGAAGAGTTGAACAAAACCTGGCAAACTCAGCCTGCTTTACTGGCTGCTTCTGTTGCCATTTTCCGCGTTTGGCAGGAAAAAGGCGGAAAAGTACCGTCAATGCTTGCAGGCCACAGCCTTGGTGAGTACAGTGCCCTGGTTTGCGCCGGAGTGATTGCGTTTGCCGATGCCATTAAGCTGGTTGAACTGCGCGGTAAGCTGATGCAGGAAGCCGTACCGGAAGGGACGGGGGCCATGCAGGCGATTATCGGTTTGGACGATGAGTCCATCGCCAAAGCCTGTGAAGAGTCTGCCCAGGGGCAGGTTGTTTCGCCGGTGAACTATAACTCACCGGGCCAGGTCGTGATCGCCGGTAATAAAGAAGCCGTTGAGCGCGCGGGTGCAGCCTGTAAAGCTGCGGGCGCGAAGCGTGCACTGCCGCTGCCGGTGAGCGTACCTTCGCACTGTGCGCTGATGAAACCTGCTGCCGATAAGCTGGCCGTGGCGCTGGAGCAACTGACCTTCAACGCACCGGTATTCCCGGTGGTGAATAACGTTGATGTTCAGTGTGAGACTTCACCTGAAGCTATCCGCAGTGCGCTGGTCCGCCAGCTGTACAGCCCGGTGCGTTGGACCGGTTGCGTAGAATTTATGGCTCAGCAGGGCGTAACGTCGCTGCTGGAAGTGGGTCCGGGTAAAGTGTTAACCGGGCTGACTAAACGTATTGTTGACACCCTGACGGCGGCGGCGGTAAACGACCAGGCCAGCCTGTCAGCGGCGCTTGAACAATAACACGAGGAACAACATGAATTTCGAAGGTAAAATCGCGCTGGTTACCGGTGCAAGTCGCGGTATCGGCCGTGCAATCGCGGAAACGCTTGTCGCCCGCGGTGCTAAAGTTGTCGGTACGGCGACCAGCCAGAACGGAGCCGAAGCCATCAGCGCTTATCTGGGCGACAACGGAAAGGGCATGCTCCTGAACGTGACAGACCCTGCTTCGATCGAGACCGTGCTGGAAAATATTCGCGCCGAATTTGGCGAAGTGGACATTTTAGTCAATAATGCTGGCATCACGCGTGATAATCTTCTGATGCGCATGAAGGACGATGAGTGGCAGGATATCCTGGACACCAATCTGACTTCAGTATTCCGTCTGTCAAAAGCGGTAATGCGTGCGATGATGAAGAAGCGAGTGGGCCGAATTATTACCATTGGCTCCGTAGTTGGAACAATGGGTAATGCGGGTCAGGCAAACTATGCGGCAGCAAAAGCAGGTTTGATTGGCTTCAGCAAGTCACTGGCGCGTGAAATTGCGTCACGTGGCATTACCGTTAACGTCGTGGCACCTGGTTTCATTGAAACCGACATGACGAGCGCGCTGAACGACGATCAGCGTGCAGGTATTCTGGCGGAAGTTCCCGCGGGCCGCCTCGGCAGCGCGCAGGAAATCGCTAATGCCGTCGCATTTTTAGCCTCTGACGAAGCAGCTTACATCACTGGTGAAACGCTGCACGTCAATGGCGGAATGTATATGGTCTGATAATCACGAAAACTATTTGCGTTATTTGAGGTAAAAGCCGCAAAATAGCGTAAAATCGTGGTTTGACCAGCCGGGATTTAGTTGCATCTTTTTCAACATTTTATACACTACGAAAACCATCGCGAAAGCGAGTTTTGATAGGAAATTTAATAGTATGAGCACTATCGAAGAACGCGTTAAGAAAATCATTGGCGAGCAGCTGGGCGTTAAGCAGGAAGAAGTTGTTAATACTGCCTCTTTTGTAGAAGATCTGGGCGCTGATTCTCTTGATACCGTTGAGCTGGTAATGGCTCTGGAAGAAGAGTTCGATACCGAGATTCCGGATGAAGAAGCTGAGAAGATCACTACTGTTCAGGCTGCTATTGATTACATCAATGGTCACCAGGCATAAGTGAACATCTCCAGGCGGTCATTCGACCGCCTGAGTTTTATCTAAATATCCCTCATCGCGTCAATTTTTCCCTCCCTGGAGGACGAACGTGTCTAAGCGTCGTGTAGTTGTGACTGGTCTTGGCATGTTGTCTCCTGTCGGCAATACCGTAGAGTCTACCTGGAATGCTCTTGTTGCCGGTCAGAGTGGCATCAGCCTGATTGACCATTTTGATACTAGTGCCTACGCAACGCGTTTTGCTGGCTTAGTAAAGAATTTTAATTGTGATGAAATCATCTCGCGCAAAGATCAGCGTAAGATGGATGCTTTCATTCAATATGGCGTTGTTGCTGGCGTTCAGGCCATGCAAGATTCTGGCCTCGTTATTACAGAAGAAAACGCAGGGCGCGTTGGTGCCGCGATTGGCTCCGGTATCGGTGGTCTTGGTTTAATCGAAGAAAACCATTCCTCACTGGTCAACGGTGGTCCCCGTAAAATTAGTCCGTTCTTTGTCCCTTCAACTATTGTGAATATGGTTGCCGGACATCTGACTATTATGTACGGAATGAAAGGCCCAAGTATTTCCATTGCTACCGCCTGTACATCCGGCGTGCATAATATCGGTCATGCTGCACGTATCATCGCCTATGATGATGCCGACGTGATGCTGGCTGGTGGTGCAGAAAAAGCCAGTACGCCACTGGGCGTGGGTGGTTTCGGTGCTGCTCGTGCACTGTCAACCCGCAATGAAAATCCGCAGGCTGCCAGCCGTCCGTGGGATAAAGACCGTGATGGTTTTGTCCTCGGCGATGGTGCTGGTCTGATTGTGCTGGAAGAATATGAGCACGCGAAAAAACGCGGTGCCAAAATTTACGCGGAAATCGTTGGTTTTGGTATGAGCAGCGATGCTTATCATATGACTTCTCCGCCGGAAAATGGCGCTGGCGCAGCCCTGGCGATGGTCAACGCGCTGAAAGATGCAAAGATTTCAGCGGAACAGATTGGCTATATCAACGCGCACGGTACTTCAACGCCGGCCGGTGATATCGCTGAAGCTCAGGCGGTAAAATCCGTCTTCGGTGCTTCTGCCGGTAGCGTGATGGTCAGCTCGACAAAATCCATGACCGGCCACCTGCTGGGTGCGGCGGGCGCGATCGAATCGATCTTCACCATTCTTGCCCTGCGCGATCAGGTTGTTCCTCCAACCATCAATCTGGATAACCCAGATGAAGGTTGTGACCTGGATTTCGTGCCGCATACTGCGCGCCAGGTGAAAGGTATGGAATACACTCTGTGTAATTCATTCGGATTTGGTGGCACCAACGGGTCACTGATTTTCCGTAAGGTCTGATTTTTTGCTCTTGCGTAAAGGCCCGCCTTATCGGCGGGCTTTTTTTTACCTGCGATTGAGGGGAGCGAATCACCACTACCCGATTTTGAACGACAAATTCGTCTTTGCGAGTTATCGCGAACCGGGTATTACCTGATATTGCTCATCATCCCCGGCAGATTCAGATGATTCTGGCACGACGGGCAGGTAATCTTGCAGCATGATCGAAAATAGAGGAATCAGCATGATGTGGGTCAATGGGGTGAAGCAGGGCGTTGTTGCCGCGAGCGATCGCGCCGTGCAGTTTGGTGATGGCTGCTTTACCACCGCTCGCATAAGGTCTGGCGAGATCGAGCTGTTTCCCGCACATATCGCGCGGCTGCAGCAGGGCTGTGAACGGCTGCTGATAACCGGCGTGGACTGGGAATTACTGGGCCAGGAAATGATTGGCGCTGCTGCCGACTGTGACGATGGCGTACTGAAAACGATTGTGACCAGGGGTAGCGGCGGCAGGGGATACAGCGCCGCGGGCTGTGCGGCACCCACGCGCATCGTCTCCGTTTCCGCCTATCCTGCACACTACCACGCGCTGCGCGAGAGCGGGGCAAGGCTGGCCCTCAGCCCGATTCAGCTGGGGAAAAATCCGCTGCTGGCGGGGATAAAGCATCTTAACCGGCTGGAACAGGTGCTGATCCGCACACGGCTTGAGCAGACCGGTGCCGATGAGGCACTGGTGCTTGACACTGATGGCATGCTGGTGGAATGCTGTGCGGCAAATTTTTTCTGGCGCACCGGGGAGCAGGTTTTTACCCCGGACTTAAGCGCTTCGGGCGTGAACGGTATCCAGCGCCAGCGGGTGATGCGGCAGATCGCTGATCTGGGGTTCACCCTCAGCGAAGTCCGTGCAGGCGTTGAGGTGCTGGCGGAAGCCGATGAAGTGCTGATCACCAATGCGCTGATGCCGGTGTTGCCCGTTCGTCAGATTGAGGCGTGGCACTTCAGCTCGCGCCGCTTGTTTCGTCTGCTTAACCCCCATTAATCAACCGTGGAATTTTCATGACTAAAACACGCAAAATTATCGCCGGGGTCGTTGCTGTCTCTCTGTTGGCCGTTGCTTACGGATACTGGCAAACCCGCCAGCTTGCAGACTCACCGCTGACGGTGGACAAAGAAACTATTTTTACCCTCCCGGCAGGTTCTGGCCGAGTGGTGCTGGAAGCCCAGCTGGAATCTAAGCACATCATTAAACAAAGCCCGTGGTTTGGCGTACTGCTGAAACTTGAGCCTGAGCTGGCAAAGTTTAAGGCCGGGACCTATCGGCTCGACCCCAAAATGACCGTCCGCGAGATGCTGGCACTGCTTGCCAGCGGTAAAGAGGCCCAGTTCCCGCTGCGTTTCGTGGAAGGTACGCGTATGCAGGAGTGGCTGAGCCAGCTGCGCAGCGCGCCGTATATCAAACACACGCTGGCGGATGACCAGCTGGCCACCGTCGCTGCTGCCCTTAAGCTGGAAGGTGAAGCAAAGGGCGTTGAGGGATGGTTCTATCCTGATACCTACCTGTATACCGCGAATACTACCGATGTCGCCGTGCTCAAGCGCGCTTACCAGCGGATGGAAAAAGAGGTGGATGCGCAGTGGCAGGGGAAAATGGATAACCTGCCGTATAAAAACAAAAATGATATGCTGACCATGGCCTCGATTATTGAAAAAGAGACGGCGGTCAGCGACGAGCGCAGCAAAGTGGCTTCGGTGTTTATTAACCGCCTGCGGTTGGGTATGCGTCTGCAAACCGATCCGACGGTGATCTATGGCCTGGGGCCGGACTACCGCGGTACGCTAACGCGCAAAGATCTGGAAACACCGACGGCCTGGAATACCTATACGATTAACGGCCTGCCGCCTGGTCCGATTGCAATGCCGGGTAAAGCCTCGCTGGAAGCCGCAGCTCACCCGCTGAAAACGAACTTCCTCTACTTCGTTGCCGATGGGAAAGGTGGCCATACGTTTACCACCAATCTGGCAAGCCACAATAAAGCCGTGCAGGTGTATCGCCTGGCGCTGAAGGAAAAAAATGAACAGTAAATTTATCGTTATCGAAGGCCTTGAAGGGGCAGGTAAAACCACTGCGCGGGATGCGGTAGTGGCTGAACTGCGTCGTCATGGCATTAACGATATTGTTTTCACCCGCGAACCCGGCGGTACTCCGCTGGCGGAAAAACTGCGCGATTTGATTAAGCAGGGGATTGAAGGCGAACAGGTTACCGATAAGGCCGAGCTGCTCATGCTGTATGCTGCCCGCGTGCAGCTGGTGGAAAACGTGATTAAACCCGCGCTGGCGCGGGGGGCCTGGGTGGTTGGCGATCGTCACGATCTTTCCTCTCAGGCTTATCAGGGCGGCGGGCGGGGCATGGACAGCCAGCTGATGAGCAGCCTGAAACAGGCGGTGCTGGGTGACTTTACCCCGGATCTGACGCTATATCTGGATGTCACGCCTGAAATCGGCCTACAGCGTGCCCGCGCGCGCGGCGCGCTGGACCGCATTGAACAGGAGTCGCTGAACTTCTTTATTCGCACCCGCGATCGCTATCTGGCGCTGGCCGCTGCCGATGCGCGGATTAAAACCATTGATGCAACCCGTGACCTCACGCAGGTGACGCAGCAGCTGGAGCTGACGCTACAGCAGTGGTTACAGGAACAGCAATGAACTGGTATCCGTGGCTGAATAACAGTTACCGGCAAATTATCAGCCAGCATCAGGCGCAGCGTGCGCATCATGCGCTGCTGATTCAGGCGCTGCCCGGTATGGGCGACGATGCGCTGGTGTGGGGGATCGGCCGCTGGCTGATGTGCCGCCAGCCCGATGGGCTGAAAAGCTGCGGTAGCTGCCATGCCTGCCAGCTGATGCAGGCGGGAACCCATCCTGACTGGTATCGGTTGGAAGCGGAGAAGGGTAAGAGTGCGCTGGGGATTGATGCGGTGCGCAGCGTAACGGAAAAGCTCTATCACCACTCTCAACAGGGTGGGGCAAAAGTGGTCTGGCTGCCGGACGCCGGACAGCTGACCGAAGCCGCAGCTAACGCCCTGCTCAAAACGCTGGAGGAGCCGCCGCAAAATACCTGGTTCTTACTCAGCTGCCATGAACCCTCCCGCCTGTTGGCAACCCTGCGCAGCCGCTGTTTGCAATGGTACCTCGCGCCGCCGGATGAAACGCAGAGCCTGAACTGGCTGCAGAAGCAGTGCGCGGCGGGCCTGAATGAGCGGACCGCGGCGCTACGGTTGAGCAGCGGCGCGCCTGCGGCAGCGCTGATGCTGCTGGAAGAGAAAAACTGGCAGCAGCGCCAGCTGGTTTGTCAGGCGCTCCCGGCAGCTATTCAGGGCGATCTGCTCAGTCTGCTGCCCGCGCTGAATCATGATGATGCCGCACGTCGTATTGGCTGGCTTTGCTCGCTGCTGGTCGATGCGGTGAAGTGGCAGCAGGGCGGCGGGGCCTGGATCAGTAACGTCGACTGCCAGGCGCTGGTGATGCAAATTGCCAGCCTGCTGCCGGCGACGGCCATTGATGCCAGCCTTCGCCAGTGGCTAACCTGCCGCGACCGCCTGCTGAACGTCGTGGCGGTGAACCGCGAGCTGCTGCTCACCGACCAGCTGCTGAGCTGGGAAGCCATTTTGCATCCTCACGCTACCGATTTTACGGGTTAAGAGTAACGATTATGTTTTTAGTTGATTCACACTGCCATCTGGATGGCCTGAACTATGAAACGCTGCATCAGGACGTCTCCGACGTTCTGGCGAAAGCCGCCGCGCGCGATGTGAAATTTTTGCTGGCGGTCGCGACCACGCTGCCCGGCTATAAAGCGATGATTGAATTAATTGGCGACCGTCCTAACGTGGCCTACTCCTGCGGCGTTCATCCGCTGAATCAGGAAGAAGAGTACGACTTCGCTGAACTGCGCCAGCTTGCCGCCGATTCGCGGGTGATTGCGATGGGTGAAACCGGCCTGGACTATTTCTACCAGAAAGAGACTAAAGCGCGCCAGCAGGCTTCATTCCGCGAACACATCCGCGTGGGGCGCGATCTGAATAAGCCGGTGATCGTCCATACCCGCGATGCGCGCGAGGATACGCTGGCCATTTTGCAGGAAGAACAGGCTGAAGGCTGCGGCGGCGTACTGCACTGCTTTACCGAAGACCGTGAGACGGCGGAAAAGCTGCTGGATATGGGCTTCTATATCTCATTCTCTGGCATTGCGACCTTCCGCAATGCGGAGCAGATCCGCGAAGCCGCACGCTATGTCCCGCTGGACAGAATGCTGGTGGAGACCGACTCACCGTATCTGGCCCCGGTGCCGCATCGCGGTAAAGAAAATCAGCCTGCCTACACCCGCGACGTGGCGGAATATATGGCGGTGGTGAAGGGCGTGAGTATTGAAGAGCTGGCGCAGGCGACCACAGAAAACTTCTCCCGTCTGTTCCATGTGCCGATGTCACGACTGACGGATTAAGTGGCGGGCTTTCTTTTATAGCTCGTAATTAATAGCGAAAATTTGTAAAGTGCAGCCCGATAAAATCAGTGGCTGCATTTTTTTTGCTGATAAAAGTCGCAAATCTTTGTGAAATCATCCAAAGAGCGGCAGCACGTTCAACGAAACGTGATAGTCATCAAACAAATTTACGCGGATTTATTTTACTCTTCGTAATAAATATCAGGGGCACAACGATGCCTCACCCGCAAAGGGTCCTCCCCCCTTTGCAACGCGCCCGGCGCGAAGAAAAGCACTCATACTCAGGAGCTTTACACTATGTTCAAAAATGCATTTGCGAACCTGCAAAAGGTCGGTAAATCGCTGATGTTGCCTGTATCGGTCCTGCCGATTGCAGGTATTCTGCTGGGCGTTGGTTCTGCCAACTTCAGCTGGCTGCCAGCGGTCGTTTCGCAGGTTATGGCGGAAGCGGGCGGTTCGGTCTTTGCCAATATGCCGCTGATTTTTGCTATCGGCGTAGCACTCGGCTTTACCAATAACGACGGCGTTTCCGCGCTGGCCGCTGTAGTTGCCTACGGCATCATGGTGAAAACCATGGCAGTTGTGGCACCGCTGGTCCTGCATCTTCCTGCGGAAGAGATTGCAGCCAAGCACCTGGCGGATACCGGCGTCCTCGGTGGGATTATCGCCGGTTCGATAGCGGCCTATATGTTTAACCGCTTCTATCGCATCCAACTTCCTGAATATCTGGGCTTCTTTGCCGGAAAACGCTTCGTGCCGATTATCTCCGGCCTGACGGCAATTTTCCTGGGCGTGGTGCTCTCCTTCATCTGGCCACCGATCGGTACGGCGATTCAGACCTTCTCACAGTGGGCTGCGTATCAGAACCCGGTTGTGGCATTCGGTATCTACGGTGTGGTTGAGCGTGCGCTGGTGCCGTTTGGTCTGCACCATATCTGGAACGTACCTTTCCAGATGCAGATTGGTGAGTTCACCAACGCAGCGGGCCAGGTCTTCCACGGCGATATCCCTCGCTACATGGCAGGTGACCCAACCGCAGGTAAACTGTCCGGCGGCTTCCTGTTCAAAATGTACGGTCTGCCAGCGGCGGCGATTGCTATCTGGCACTCAGCAAAACCGGAAAACCGCGCTAAAGTCGGCGGCATCATGATCTCCGCAGCGCTGACCTCATTCCTGACCGGCATCACCGAACCGATTGAATTCTCATTCATGTTCGTTGCGCCGATCCTGTATGCGATCCACGCTATTCTGGCCGGTCTGGCATTCCCAATCTGTATTCTTCTGGGCATGCGTGACGGCACCAGCTTCTCGCACGGTCTGATCGACTTTATCGTACTGAGCGGTAACAGCAGCAAAATCTGGCTGTTCCCAATCATCGGTATCATCTACGGTCTGGTGTACTACACCATCTTCCGCGTGCTGATTGCTAAGCTGAACCTGAAAACCCCGGGTCGTGAAGACAGCTCCACCGAGCAGAGCACCGGTAACGCCACAGAAATGGCCGCTAACCTGGTTGCAGCCTTCGGTGGTAAAGACAACATCACTAACCTTGATGCCTGTATCACTCGTTTGCGCGTTAGCGTTGGCGACGTCAGCAAAGTTGACCAGGCCGGGTTGAAAAAACTGGGCGCGGCCGGTGTTGTTGTTGCAGGTTCCGGCGTGCAGGCGATTTTCGGCACCAAGTCTGACAACCTGAAAACCGATATGGATGACTACATCCGTAAGATGTAATCGGGCAGGATGATGGCGCAAAAGGGGAGGCCAGCGGCTTCCCCTTTTGCTATTTAACAGATGGATAAATCGTGCTGCCGGGACGCTGAACTGCTGCAAAGCCGCGCAGTCGGGAAAGAAAAATCAGTTGCAGGTTGAAAGAAAACGATTTTCTCGCTCATACTGCGGTTATAAAAAAACACTGCTAAGGATATGCAACATGGCCGAAGAAACTATTTTCAGTAAAATCATTCGTCGCGAGATCCCGTCCGACATCCTGTTCCAGGATGAACTGGTCACCGCGTTTCGCGATATCTCACCGCAGGCACCGAGCCATATTCTGATCGTACCGAATGTGTTGATCCCGACCGCCAACGACGTTCAGGCTGAGCACGAGGCCGCGCTGGGTCGAATGATTACCGTCGCGTCTAAAATCGCTAAGCAGGAAGGCATTGCTGAAGATGGCTACCGCCTGATCATCAACTGCAATAAACACGGTGGCCAGGAGGTTTATCATATTCACCTTCACCTGGTTGGTGGCCGTCCTTTAGGCCCAATGCTGGCTTCCTGAGCGCCGCTGAACGGGGACACAATGTTATGCGGGCATGTCTGACGGCTCTGACGTTATTGATTACACTGGCAGGTTGCAGTAACGATCGCACCACCATTAATACCTCGCAATCGCTGGTGATGGAATCCTCGGTTCTTTCTGCCGGTATCACCACCGATGAGCCGATAATCAGTGAAACGGAAGGCCAGCAGCGCGCGGTAAGCACCCTGGTCAACCAGCAGGAAAAACCGGTAAAAGTCACCTATCGTTTCTACTGGTATGACGATCGTGGGCTGGAGATCCTGCCTTACGAAAAGCCGCGTACGCTGGTGGTGCCCGCGAAGGGTAAAATCGACATTTCCTCGCAAACCGGCAATCTGACGGCGAGCAAAGTTCGCCTTTACCTGTATCTGTAAGGAGTGATGGCGTGACAAGTCACCTGTTAAAATTCTCTGGCGTGCTGGCGCTGGCGCTGATCCTCAGCGGTTGTGTTATCAACCAGCAACAGCAGCCTGAACAGCCGCAGCAGCCTGCACCGGTAGAGCCGGTACAGCCGCAGCAACCTCAGCCGGTGCCTTCCCAGCCCGGACCGATTGAAACCGTACCGCAGCCGCCAAAAATGCAAACCATTAACTGGCAGGCCAGCGTCAGCCCGCTGGTGGCACAGATGCTGAAAGCCGACGGCGTTACGGCGGGTAGCGTGCTGCTGGTCGACAACGTGAAAAACAGTACCAATGGCAGCCTGCAAAGCGCGAAAGCCACCGCTGCGTTGCAGAGCGCGCTGGCTAATAACAGCCAATTTACCCTGGTCACGCCGCAGCAGCTGGCGGTGGCGAAACAGACACTGGGCCTGTCGGCGGAAGACAGCCTGGTATCACGCAGCAAAGCAATTGGCCTGGCACGCTACGTGGGTGCACAGTACGTGCTTTACAGCAATGCGCAAGGGGATGTGAAAGCGCCCGAGCTGCAAATGCAGCTGATGCTGGTGCAAACCGGCGAGATTATCTGGTCAGGCAGCGGTGACGTTCAGCATTAACGCCGATTTGCAGCAGCTGATATCCAGACAGTTTCCGGCGGCGCAGGCCGCCGGTACCGTTTTGCCGCTGGATGGTCTGAGCGGCTACAGTATGAAAGTTTCTCTCCCCTGTCAGACCCTGCTGGCGCGTCGGGCGGCAGGCTCGCTGGAGATGCCCGGCGTTAATCGTCAGCGCGAATACCGTATTCTGCGTAAACTTCATGACAGTGGCCTGGTGCCTGCGGTTTATGGCCGCAGTCGAAACTGGCTGCTTCTTGACTGGCTACCGGGAGAGGTGCTGTCCGCAGAGGAATTCGATCGGGCAATTGAGCCGCTGTCTGAAATCATCAGTAAACTGCATCGCCAGCCGCTCACCGGCTACCGGCTTCAGCTCATGCCCCTGCTGATGAGCTACTGGCAGCGTAGCCTGCCGTCCCGGCGGAATCTCACCTGGCTCAGAGCACTCAAGCGTCTGCGGCGCCGCGGCGAACCGCATCCACTGCGGCTGGCGGTGCTGCATATGGATATCCATAGCGGTAACCTTATCGGCAACGGCGGGCGTTTGCGTCTGATTGACTGGGAGTATGCGGGCGACGGCGACGTTGCCCTTGAGCTGGCGGCGCTGATCGACATTAATGCTCTGGACGACGCGCAGCAGCAGCGGCTCATTACCGCCTGCGCTATCGGGCAGAAGATCGACAGCGGCAGGCTTTACCGACAGATTCGGCGCTGGCAGCCCTGGCTTTTGCTGCTGGCTACCAGCTGGTACGAACTTCGCTGGCAGCAGACCGGCGAAAACCAATTTGGCGCGCTGGCGGCCTCAGGCTGGCAGCGGCTTTCACAGTTAAATTAGCCTGATAAGCAGGCTTACAGAGGTGCAGTGTGGGACCGGTAATGTTAGATGTGCTCGGCTACGAGCTGGATGCGGAAGAACGCGAAATTTTACAGCACCCGCTGGTGGGGGGGCTGATTCTGTTTACCCGCAACTACCACGATCCGGCCCAGCTGGCCGAGTTGATCAGGCAGATCCGCGCGGCGTCGCGTCATCGTCTGGTGATTGCCGTCGACCAGGAAGGCGGGCGCGTGCAGCGGTTCCGTGAAGGTTTTAGTCGGCTACCAGCGATGCAGTCTTTCGCCGCACTGAATGATGCCGCTGAAGCGGCAAGACTGGCGCAGGAGGCGGGCTGGCTGATGGCTTCGGAGATGATTTCGATGGATATCGACATCAGCTTTGCGCCGGTACTCGACATCGGTCACGGCAGCGCAGCGATCGGTGAGCGTGCGTTTCACGAAGATCCGGTTCAGGCGCTGGCGCTGGCACGCTGTTTTATTCGCGGCATGCATGAGGCCGGTATGAAAACTACCGGTAAACACTTCCCCGGTCACGGTGCAGTGAGTGCAGACTCCCACAAGGAAACGCCGCGCGATAACCGCAGCGAGGCGGAGATTCGCCAGCATGATATGGCGATCTTCAAACAATTAATTGATGAGCAGGCACTGGATGCGATTATGCCCGCCCATGTTATCTATACTGAAGTGGACCCTCGCCCGGCCAGCGGTTCATCGCACTGGCTGCAAAAGGTATTGCGCAAAGAGCTGGGCTTTGACGGTGTGATCTTCTCGGACGATCTGTCAATGGAAGGTGCAGCGGTGATGGGCAGCTACGCCGAACGTGGGCAAACCGCACTGGATGCCGGATGCGATATGATTCTGGTGTGCAATAATCGTGCAGGTGCGGTTAGCGTGTTGGATAACCTGTCACCGATCAATGCAGAGCGCGTGAGTCGGTTATACCATCGGGGTTCCTATACCCGCCAGCAGTTGCTGGGCTCTTCCCGCTGGAAGCAAATCAGCGCGACACTCGACAACCTTCAGGAGCGTTGGCTGGCACACAAAGCCGCAAAAGGTGACTGACTCCGCTGCCTGCGGCACGTTAAGTGAGAATGACGATGATTATCTACCTACATGGTTTTGACTCTAACAGTCCAGGCAATCACGAAAAGATTTTACAGCTACAGTTTATCGATCCGGATGTCCGGCTGGTCAGCTACAGTACCCGACACCCTAAGCATGACATGCAACATATTCTTAAAGAGACGGATAAGCTGTTAAAGCACTGTACCGACCCATCGCCGTTAATTTGCGGCGTAGGGCTGGGGGGGTTTTGGGCTGAACGCGTGGGATTTTTGTGCAATATCCGTCAGGCAATCTTTAATCCTAACCTGTGGCCCCAGGAAGTGATGGAAGGGAAAATCGATCGGCCAGAAGAGTATCTGGATATTGCCACCAAATGCGTAAAGGACTTCCGCCAGAAAAACCATAGCCGCTGTCTGACTTTTCTCTCGCGCAATGACGATGCCCTTGATAGTCAACGCAGTGCAACGCTACTGCGTGAATTTTATGAATTGATTTGGGATGAAGTTGAGGGGCATAAATTTAAAAACATCTCACATCATCTGCCAAGAATTAATCACTTCAAAACCCTCGGATAATTATCCAAATACACCTTTTACATCCATTCCGTAACCCGCCTTGAGCGGGTTGCGTTGCTAAGTTTATTCTTACTATTCTTGGTTTTTATAATAAAATTGACCAGGATCAATTTTCGTAGAACTCATGAATTCCCCCGTGATATCCTGCCCTCAGCTTGCGAATTAACATCGCCAACCCTATGTTTACCAAGGTTATTTATTTAACTTTTGGTTAACGATTGGTTCACTTTTAGAGAGGGTCGTTTGACAGCACCTATGAAGAAAATTGTTATTATCGGCGGGGGTGCCGGCGGACTGGAACTGGCTACCCAGCTGGGCCATAAGCTTGGGCGTAAGAATAAAGCACAAATCACGCTGGTGGATCGTAACCACAGCCATTTGTGGAAACCTCTGCTGCATGAAGTAGCTACCGGTTCACTGGATGAAGGCATTGATGGCCTGAGCTACCTGGCTCACGCGCACAAGCATAACTTCCAGTTCCAGCTGGGTACGCTGACGCAGCTGGATCGCGAAAACAACCGCGTTCATCTGGCAGAAATCCGTGATGCGCAGGGCAGCGTGCTGGTTCCTGAGCGCGAACTGGCGTATGACACGCTGGTGATGGCGTTAGGCAGCACCTCGAATGATTTCGGTACGCCGGGCGTGAAAGATAACTGCATCTTCCTGGATAACCCGCATCAGGCGCGTCGTTTCCATAATGAGATGCTGAACCTGTTCCTGAAATTCTCCGCCAGCGAAGGCGCAACGGAGAAAGTGAACATCGCCATCGTCGGTGCGGGTGCTACCGGCGTGGAGCTTTCTGCTGAACTGCACAATGCCGTTAAGCAGCTGCACAGCTATGGCTACAAAAACCTCGACAGCAATGCGCTGAACGTGACGCTGGTGGAAGCCGGTGAGCGTATTCTGCCTGCACTGCCTGCGCGTATCTCCAGCGCTGCACATCAGGAGCTGACCAAGCTTGGCGTGCGGGTGCTGACCCAGACCATGGTGACCAGCGCCGAGAAAAACGGCCTGAATACCAAATCCGGTGAATTTATTGAAGCCGATCTGATGGTGTGGGCGGCCGGTATCAAGGCTCCGGATTTTATGAAAGATATCGGCGGTCTGGAAACCAACCGTATCAACCAGCTGGTGGTTGAGCCAACGCTGCAAACCACGCGCGACCCGAACATTTACGCAATCGGCGACTGTGCGTCATGCGCGCTGCCTGCCGGTGGTTTCGTGCCGCCGCGTGCGCAGTCTGCTCACCAGATGGCGTCCCGCGTGCTGGCGAATATTCTCGCTGACATCAAAGGCAAACCGCAGCAGGCCTATGTCTATAAAGATCATGGCTCGCTGGTTTCCCTGTCTCGTTTCAGTACCGTGGGCAGCCTGATGGGTAACCTGATGCGCGGTTCGATGATGGTTGAGGGGCGCATTGCTCGCTTCGTCTACATCTCTCTGTACCGTATGCACCAGATCGCTCTGCATGGCTACTTCAAGACGGGCCTGATGATGCTGGTGGGCAGTATCAACCGCGTGATCCGCCCAAGGCTGAAGCTGCACTAATTTCAGCAGATCGGTGTTAAACGGCCCGGGATAACGTTCTTAACTGCGCGTTATCAGCGGGCCGTTTTTTTATGATGGCCGCGAGAGTGCTTCGGAACACTCTTAAAACGTGGTACTAATCATGCGGTAATCTCATTTCTTCCCGTATTCCGATTGTCAGTTTTCCCTCTCCGCCGCAAACTTTGTCTTAATTACCCCGGCGCGTCGCGCACGCCGAGTATGCCGTACCTGCCACGGATGTCGCAGCAGGCAAAGATGCGCGGTAACACTTTCAGGAGGGTTTCCTGTGAATAAATCAATGTTAGCCGGTATTGGGATCGGTGTGGCTGCAGCCCTGGGCGTTGCTGCCGTTGCCAATATGAACGTGTTCGATCGCGGTCCGCAGTTTGCACAGGTTTTGTCCGCCACCCCAATTAAAGAAACGATAAAAACTCCGCGCCAGGAGTGTCGTAACGTGACCCTGACTCACCGTCGTCCGGTGCAGGATGAGAACCGTATTGCCGGTTCCGTGCTGGGTGCTGTGGCGGGTGGCGTGCTGGGCCATCAGTTTGGCGGCGGGCGCGGGCGCGATGTAGCAACCGTTGCTGGCGCACTGGCCGGCGGTTACGGCGGTAATCAGGTGCAGGGTGCGTTGCAGGATCGCGATACTTACACCACCACCGAGCAGCGTTGTAAAACCGTCTATGATAAGCAGGACAAGATGATGGGTTACGATGTGACTTATAAGATTGGCGATCAGCAGGGCAAGATCCGTATGGATAACGATCCCGGCACGCGTATTCCGCTGGATGGCAACGGTCAGCTGGTGTTGAATAATAAGGCCTGATTGTTGGTTTGAGGGCGAATTCGGTCGAAAATCGCCGAAGTTACTGAAGTTACTGAAGTTACTGAAGTTACTGAAGTTACTGAAGTT